>JAFGDA010000130.1 GCA_016932375.1 Actinomycetota bacterium
TATATTTGGAATTAAAAGAGGAAGGTTCGGTATTCCTTATCCTCGGTGTTAACACCTGGGCGTCTTCAGGTGATTCATAACTGGAGAAACCCTCCCCTTCCGTGGCCGGGGAAGAAATTATTTTTATTTCAAAACCGTTCCCGACAACCCTTCTTGTTGAGTCATTTAAAAGGCTTAAATATCTTGATTCAAGCCATTCCTTTGCAAAATGGCTTCCGACAGAGACAGTAAGGCAGTTTTTTTTTAATGAAATTGGTGAAATGTGTTCGAACCAGGCTTTAAATGTGGGAAGATTAATACTGTTCTTTATATCGAGTAGTATGTTTTGCCATGTGCTTTCTAAGTCTCCATTCATACACCAATATTAAATATTATTCGAATAATATTCAAGGTATTTTGAACCTTTTTTTGATAATCGGCGCTTTCCGGACCCGCCGGAAAGCAGGAGTTTTTTATTTTCAAGGAAAATAAGCTCCCGGTATGAAGTTGAAAGGCTGAACCCAAGCTCCTTTGCAATTTTAGAAGGCCCAGCCTCTTCAAGTTCAAGAATTAAAAAAAGTATTTTTTTCTGCCTGTTGGTAAGCACATTACTATCAAAATGTTCAGGATCGGCCTGTGGTTCCTTTGGAGGACTGCTGGCAGCAACCGGGCCACCCGGGTTTGCACCTAAAGCATCTTGAAAATAGGTGGGGACATTTATATCAGGATTTTTTTCCTGTTCAAGCTTGAGGGAAATTACCGTTCCCTTTTTTATGTTGTCTGAAATTTTTATACTGCCTCCTGAAAAAGTCATGGTTTCTTTTACAATCGGCAGTCCGGAGCCGACACCCCTGATGTATTCCTTCATTGAAGTTGTTGCAGAAGTATAACCAGGCAGAAAAGCTTTTTCCTTATCCTCAACTCCCGGACCCTGGTCTGAAACAATGATGTGGTTTCCCCCATCAAGTATGGTAATTACTATTTCATTAAAATCTGCATGTATTAAATTTTCTACTATTTCGCGGATTGTAGTGTAGGGTATTTTACCACCCACCTGATGTGAAAGATTATATGTTTTTTGAGAGGCATCTTCTATGAAATCCCTTATATTACCATAAGATGACTCGAGGATACGCGGAATACTTTTCATGTTGTCATATAAGGCAATCCTGAGGGGAAGGCTGGTAATTTTATTATCCGCTCCCCCGACAGAAGCGCCACTTCTTCTATTCAGCAGGTTCTCTTCCATCTAAGTGATTTATATGAAATTATAATATATTTAAAAAGTACACCCAAAGAAAAATACTTTTCAATTTATTCCAGATGTTTATAGTTATCAACAGGTTAATAATAATATGATAGATATAAAAAAGCTACTAAATTATATTGCAAAGGATTAAAAAGGTGTTGGTTTTGACATAATATACGGTGTCTTTTTTTAAGTTATTAACATATTTTTCCACAGCTGTGGAAAAATAAGATGAAAACATTTTAGGATTATGAAAAGTTCCACCATTGACTGATAAAAAAATATGATACTTTTCATAAGGGAGGTTTTATAGAACAGGTGTTTGAAGGAATTTTGATATTGTAGCTGTTAAAAAAGCCGGGAACCATTATTTCAACCCGGGCCAAATTTATGGTGATCTGGTTAAAAAATACTTAAAAATGCCCTCCTTGATATATGGATAATTAGAATGTATAATCATCTACTTACTGGAATAAGAAAAGAAAGTATGGAGATGAAGAGAACATTTCAGCCCAATGTTAGAAAAAGAAAAAAAAACCACGGCTTCCTGGTAAGGATGAGGACAAAAGCCGGTAGAGCTGTTATTTCCAGAAGAAGAAGGAAAAACAGGAAAAAACTTTCCGCCTGATGCATTAAGGAGAGAGTAATAGAGTTTGATACTATTAAAAAAAGAAAAGACATCGACAGGCTTAGAAAAGAAGGAAAGAAATATAAAAACAGATATTCTATATTATATATTTTACCTGGTTGTGTAGATAACCCACGGTCAAGGGCGGTTTTTGTTGTAAGCAGGAAAATTGGCAAGTCGGTTACAAGAAATAGGACAAGAAGAGTATTAAAAGAAGTATTAAGAAAAGTATTAATAAATCAAAGAGTGGATATATTTATAATAGCAAAAAACGATATTCTGTGTGCTGGTTTTCTTGAGATAAAAGAAGAACTGGAGAACAGCCTTAATTCCTTCTTTAACCGTTAGTATTTTAATTAAACAAAAATCTATTTGAATTGTGAAAAAAATATTTATATTTATCATAAAATTATACAAAAAATACATATCCCCTTTAATACCGCAAAGCTGCAGGTTTTACCCCACCTGCTCGCAATATGCAATAGATGCTTTAAACAAATATGGGGTTGTAAGGGGAGGGTTTAAGGCATTTTACAGAATCATAAGGTGCAACCCGTTAAATAAGGGTGGATATGACCCGGTTAAATAATGAACAGGGAGGTAAATTTTATTGAGCCAGATATTTAAACTTTTACAGCCAATACAGAATGTCCTTGAATATATAATAGTTTTCTTATATGAGAATGTTATATCAAGTTATGGCGTCGTCATAATATTGCTTACGGTAATTGTAAGACTGGTTCTAACCCCGCTTACAATCACCCAGACAAGGTCAATGGCAAGAATGCAGAAACTCCAGCCGTACTTAAAAGAACTACAGAAGAAATATAAAGACGACAGGGAGAAGCTCCAGCAAGAGACAATGGAGTTTTACAAAAAAAATAATGTAAACCCCCTGGCAGGCTGTCTCCCAATGTTGCTTCAACTCCCGGTATTTTATGCTCTTTTCCAGACTTTAAGGAGCCCGACAGAGAGGGTTACCGGGGTGGTGACCGACTTCAATTTTCTATGGATGAACCTGAATGAAAGGGATCCATATTACATACTTGTCATATTGATGGTTGCCACAATGTTTCTTTCAACACGGCAAACAACAACTGATCCAAAACAATCAAAGTTCATGTATATACTGCCGCTTGTCTTTGGTTTTATATCCTGGCAATTTCCCGCAGGGATACTTGTATATTGGGTAACAACCAATATTTGGTCCATAGGACAGCAGTGGATTGTAAACCGTATAGTGAAAAGGGGGAGTGATAAGGGGGAAAAGCAAGAAGATAAGAAGGAAACAGCAGATCTAACAGCCGAAGAACAGCACGAACTTGCACGTAAAAAAAAGAAAAGAAGAAAGAATAAATAAAATTATTTATTTAAGGAGGTGTTTTATGGCTGAAGATTTAAATATGGAAACCGCGATAGATTCTTTTATAGAGTCACTAAAGATTGAACAAAAGAGTGGAAAATTAATGGAAGACAATTCAGCAAAAAAAATTTCGGATATAAGGGAAGACAATATTGCTGGATTGGATAAAATTTCGAAAATTATAAAGAGGGCAATAGAATTAATATGTCTTGGCGAGGAAGTAAAGATAAACACAGATGTAAGAGAGAACGTAATATCGGTACAGGGAAACGATCTCGGAATCGCTATTGGAAAAGACGGCAAGAACATGGCGGCACTTGAATACATAGTTAATCTTATTGGAAAAAGGAAAAAAATCCTGGAAAAAAGCATAACTCTCGATATTAAGGATTATAGAAAAAATAAAATAAATAAAATTAAAAAGACAGCCATAAAGATGGCCAAAAGAGCAATAAGAGAAGGAAGAAAAATAGCGCTCCAACCAATGTGCGCCTATGAGAGAAAAGCGATACATGACCTTTTATCTAAATTTAAGAACGTGACCACAATAAGCAGGTACGAGGAGCCGAGAAGAAGGATAATAATATATCCTGAAAATCACGTTAAATAGGTAAAAAGAAAATAAATAAAAAAAAATGGCATTCCTGGGGTGCCATTTTTTTATTTAATAATAAACCAATTGTTATATAATTAAATCTCATCCTTATATTTTTTCTGGAGCTAAAATATGATTGAAAGCATGGAAGAAACAATTGTGGCAATAGGAACAAGACCCGGGGAATCTGCGATAGGAATTGTCAGGATAAGTGGTAAAGAAGCGATTAACATAGCTGATAAAATATTCCGTCCCAAAAAAAATTTAAATATCAGGAAAACCGGATCATACAGGATGTTATATGGGCACGTAATTGATTCTAATGAAAAAATAATTGATGAAGTTATCGTTTCTTTAATGAGGAAACCGGGTTCGTATACAAGGGAAGATGTTGTTGAAATAAACTGTCATGGAGGAATTGCTGCCACAACAAAAGTTCTTGAATTGTGCACATTAAATGGTTCAAGACTTGCAGAACCGGGAGAATTTACCAAAAGAGCTTTTTTAAATGGCAGGATAGATCTTTCACAGGCAGAGTCAGTAATAGACATGGTAAGGTCAAAAACAGAGCAATGCATGAAAATAGCAGCTGCAAACATAGCAGGAGGTATAAAAGAAAAAATATATGAATTGAAAAAGATGATGATGGAAATAATGGTACAGCTTGAAACTGCAGTAGATTTTATAGAAGAGGACCTGGAAACAACCAAATACGGTATCCTGTGTAAAAATGCCGAAAAAATATTGAGTGAAATATCAAAATTGATAAAAGATGAAGAAAGGGGAGAAATTTTAAAAAATGGAATAAAGATAGCGATAGTTGGAAAAACAAATGTTGGTAAATCAAGCCTGCTAAATGTTTTATCAAGAAAAGATAAGGCTATTGTTACGGATATACCAGGAACAACAAGGGATCCGGTTGAGGAAATATTGTATGTTGAAGGAATACCGCTTATTCTCATTGATACGGCAGGAATAAGGAAATCCAGGAACACTATTGAAAAAATAGGGGTCGAACGAAGTCTTTTACATATTAATGAAGCCGATTTGATAATTTTTGTGATAGATGGAAGCAGGAAAATTAGCAGCGTGGACCTGGAAATAATGAAAAAACTAAAAGAAAAGAAGACAATATTGTGTATAAATAAAAATGACCTGGTAAAAAGAATAGACGAGGGGGAAATTGAAGATATTCAAAAGTTTATTAATGTTGTACATGTCTCGGCTTTAAAGGACCAGGGAATAGACATGCTTGAAAAAAGCATAAAAAAAGCTATTTTTGGTGATAGCGGGATAAATATTGAAGAAAGAATAATTGTGAATACAAGGCATAAGGATATATTAAAAAAAGCAAAAAAAGCAATAAAAGATTCAATATTTGCAATGAAAATGGGAATTTCCGAAGAATTTCCATCATCAGATTTGAAAATAGCGTACGATTTACTGGGGGAAATAACGGGGGAGACAATAAAAGAAAACATACTTGATAATATATTCAAGGAATTCTGTATAGGCAAGTAGGTTTTGACAAAAACCAATATCATGGGCAGATTTGGCGAAATTGTTTCACGTGAAACATTAGAATATGGAAAGAACCTTTAAGAAAAAAAGTTTTACAGAATATGATGTCGTTGTAATAGGTGCGGGTCATTCCGGGTGCGAGGCGGCTCTTGCATCGGCAAAAAATAAATCTAAAACTCTTATAATCAATATAAGTCTTGATAATGTTGCTACAATGCAACATGGAAACGTGTTAGGTGGTAATGTAAAAGGCCATCTATTGAGGGAAATTGATATTCTCGGAGGTGAAATTGGAGCAAATACATGGAGAAACGCAATCAATGTTGTTAAGAGTGAAAACGGAAACAATGAAGAAATAAATAATTACAGGTTTACAGTTGATAAAAGAAGATATTCCCTTTTCATGAAAAATGTTCTTGAAAGTCAGGAAAACCTGGATATGAGGCAGGGGCTTGTTGTTGAAATTAAGAAAATTAAAGATGGTTTTAAGATAAAAACAAGCGACTGTATGTCCTATGGTTGCAATGCTGTAGTTATTAGTCCGGGAAGCTTTTTGAATGGAAATATTTTCTGGGGAAAATACAGGATAGAAGCGGGAAAACAGGGAGAAATAAATTCAAAAAGGTTACAAAATAGTTTGGAAGATTTGGGGTTTAAGTTTAAAAAGGCTTTTACATTCACCACTCCGGGCATAGATGGAAAAACAATAAATTTTAATATGATGAAGCGGCAAAAAAGTGTTTTTAGAGCAATAATGAGTTCAAATAATGTAAAATTTGAAGGAAGATTAATAAAAAAAAGTTTTATTACGTATATTAAAAATAATGATTTTGGGAATATTTTAAACAGTCCCAGGGCGGGAAATGAAGAAATAGAAAAAATTTTTTCTGATTACTTAATAAAAATACATAAACGAAATAATGGTTTGATTATTCTTCAACCGGAGGGAATAAATACAACCGGGATGTATCCCGAGAATATCCCAATGGCCTTTTCCGAAAAAGAACAATTAAAAATCATACAAAATGTAAGAGGACTTGAGAATGCTTCGATAACGAGGCCTGGTTATGGAATTGAGTACAGCATCCTTGAACCATTACAGACAGGTATTAATATGAAAAGTCCTGTTTATGATGGGATTTTTTTTGCAGGGATTATAAATGGAACTTATGGTTATGAAGAATCAGCGGCACAGGGAATAATAGCAGGAATAAATGCATCACTTTATTCAAAAGGGCTTGGTTTAATTGATATGAAAAAAGAAGTGGGGTATACAGGTATATTATTTAGCGAAATCTCACTTGGAGATAAGACCACACCTATTGATATTGTTGATCTAAAAAGTATGTACAATTTTAAATATGATTTTTTTGAAGTATATAAAGAGCTTTATAAGATTCTAAGGTTTATAGGGAGAAAAAAAGAAATTGAAAATATGGAACGTGTATACGGAAAGTATCCGGGACTCTAAATACAGGAAAGTTTCACGTGAAACAATAAACACTTAATAGCTATAATTTCTTATTATGAGGGGTAATACTAATAATACTTTTGACATTATTGTTGTTGGTGCAGGGCACGCAGGATGTGAGGCGGCCCTTGCAACGGCAAGAATGGGACTCAAAACACTTATTTTGACTATAAATGTTGATAAAATTGCACTGATGCCGTGCAATCCTTCGATCGGGGGTATTGGAAAGAGCCAGCTTGTCCGGGAGATTGATGCTATGGGCGGGCAGATGGGAAAGACTGCAGATAAGACTTTTATACAGATTAAAAATCTTAACTCGAGCAAGGGCCCGGCTGTTCAGGCTCTAAGGACCCAAATTGATAAGAAGGAATATGAAATAGAGATGAAAAAAACCCTTGAAAATACAGCCAATCTTACATTAAGACAGGGGACCGTAAGCGAAATAATTATAGAAGACGGAAACGCAGTGGGAGTAAAAACCGAAAGCGGAGTAATTTTTAAAGCCAGATCAGTGGTAGTTACTTCCGGAACTTTTCTAAGGGGAAGAATAATAATAGGGGATAAAGATTATCCCGCGGGGAGAATGGGTGAATACCCAGCAATGCGTTTATCTGAAAACCTTTTAAATATAGGATTCAAAATAGACCGTTTCCAGACAGCAACCCCACCAAGGGTAGATGGAAGGACAGTTGATTTTTCTAAGACTTCAATACAAAATGGTTCAGGAGAAAGCCTGAGATTCTCATTCTGGGATGCACCAGGAAATAATAACAATATACCGTGTCATTTAACCTATACAAATGAATTAACACATAAAATAATTGCCGAAAATATCCGTTATTCTCCTATTAAGAGTGGAATGGTTGATACACACGGTCCGAGGCATTGTCCATCAATTGACAGGAAAGTAATTAATTTTCCTGAAAAAACAAGACACCCTGTATTTATTGAACCTGAAGGAGCTTTAAGCAACGAAATGTACCTGCAGGGCCTCACGACAAGTATGCCGGCATTAATCCAGCAGAAAATAGTGAATACAGTTGATGGCCTTGAGGATGCAAGAATAGTCCGTCCCGGATATGCGGTTGAGTATGATTATATAATACCAGACCAGCTTAATTTTACCCTCGAATCTAAATTAATAGGGAACCTGTATTTTGCCGGGCAGATTAATGGTACTTCCGGTTACGAAGAAGCAGCAGCACAGGGCTTTATAGCCGGAGTAAATGCGGCACAGAAAATCAGGGGTAACAGGCCTATTATAATGACAAGGGAAAACAGCTATATAGGTGTGATGATAGATGACCTGCTTACCAAAGAACTTATAGAACCATATAGAATGTATACTTCAAGAGCTGAATACAGGCTATTGCTGCGTTCAGATAATGCTGATGTTAGATTGAGTAAATTTGGACTTAAATTAGGGCTTATAACAAAAGAACAGTTCGCTGGTGTGCAATTGAGGGAAGAAAAAGTTAAAGAACTCATAAGTTTTTTAAAATCAAACGGCCTTAATCCTGGCCACAAGACAAACCAGAAGCTAATAAGTGTCGGGACAAAACCACTGGACAAACCAAATACACTTTACCAGATACTAAAAAGGCCCGAAGTTTCAATAAGCAGGCTCATGAGAGAATTTTATAATGGGCAGGACCGGTATGATGAAAAAGTTTTTGCAAGGACAGAAATGATGGTAAAGTATGAAGGATACATAAACAGGCAGGTTGCAGAAGCAAAAAAACTGGAAGGTATTGAAAAATATATAATCCCGCTGGATCTGGATTATTATAAGATAATGGGTATAACTTATGAGGCAAGGGAAAAACTGTCCAATAAAAGACCCAACACACTTGGCCAGGCTTCAAGAATAGCAGGGGTATCCCCGGTAGATATATCTGTTTTATCTATAATATTAAAGAAGAAGTCAGGAAAACAATTGTGATGCTTGAAGAAAAAGAGATTTTAATTAATGCGCTAAAAGAAATGTCTATAAGGGTATGCGGACCCCATATTAAAAAGCTCCTAAAATATCTCGATATCATATGGCGTTATAATAAGGATATAAACATGGTAGGGACAAAAGACCGCAAGGGAATACTGGTCAGGCATATGCTTGATAGCCTGTCCCTGCTTAAATTAAAAGAATATATATTGGGTCAGGGCAGGGGAAAAAGAATAATAGACGTGGGAACGGGGGCAGGATTTCCTGGTATGGTTCTATCAATAGTCCTGGAGGAACACTTCTTTTACCTGCTTGACTCAAACAGGAAAAAGATAGATTTCATTAGCACTGCATTGAAGTACCTTGATATAAAGAATACCAGGATCATATGCGAACGTTCAGAAATTGCAGCTAAAGATAAATTGTACAGGGAGACATTTGACCTTGTCTTAGCGCGTGCTGTATCAAAAATGAACATCCTAACAGAAATTTCAATTCCATTTTGCAGAATTAATGGTAAAATTGTATATTACAAGAGTAAAAAAGTGTCCGTGGAGATAGCAGAAAACACTAAAAAGATCTTATTGCTTGGAGGAAGGGTGGAGGATTTGCGGGAAATAGATGTTCCATATCTGGAAGGTTATAGGGCATTTCTTATAATTGAAAAGATTAAAAGAACTCCCGTTAAATATCCGCGTTATTTTGCAAGGATTATCAAGCAGCCTTTGTAGTTTGCTAATAATATGTTTATATAATTAAAAGCACAAAAACATAAATATATAACCGCAGGTTGTTAATGGGATTTATGGAAAAAATCTTTGGAGTAAAAAATGAAAAGGAAATTGTTAAGGAAATTCCACTTGGCAGGATAATCGCCATAACAAACCAGAAAGGTGGGGTGGGTAAGAGCACAACAGCGGTAAACGTATCTGCTTACCTCAGTGATTTTGGGTATAATACATTAATAATCGACCTTGATCCCCAGAGCAATTCAACATCGGGGCTGGGCGTAAGTCCCGGGGAAGCAAAGTATTCAATCTACGATGTTTTGATAGGAGGGGTATCACCGGAAAATGTTATTATTAAAACACGGTACAAAAACCTTGAACTTCTTCCCTCCTCAATACAACTTGCAGGGGCAGAGGTTGAGCTGGTTTCCATAATGAAAAGGGAGTACAGGCTTAAGGAAGCCATCAGGAACATCGTTGGAAGCTACGACTTTATAATAATAGACTGCCCTCCGGCCCTGGGGCTTCTAACAATAAATGCACTTACTGCGGCAAAAGAAGTAATCATACCGATACAGTGCGAGTACTATGCCCTTGAGGGACTTGGACAGCTTTTAAATACAATAGAACTTGTAAAAAGAAATCTAAACGATGACCTTGAGATCAAGGGTGCAATTATGACCATGTATGACAGCAGGACAAAATTGAGCGAACAGGTGATGGAGGAAGTTAAAAACCATTTTGATAAAAAAGTATATAAAACAATAATACCAAGGAACATAAGACTGAGCGAAGCTCCGAGTTATGGGAAACCTATTATGGAATATGACCCTAACTGCAAGGGAGCAGAGGCTTACAGTGCGTTTACAAAGGAAGTGATAGGCAATGGCTAGAAGAGGTCTTGGAAGGGGTCTTGGGGCACTCATACCGTCAGTAAATGATAAATCCGAAAAGAACAGGGTACTGGAATTGTCCCTCGACAATATCATACCTAACAGGAATCAGCCCCGCAGCAAATTTAACGACTCATCCCTTGATGAGCTGGCCGATTCAATAAGGGAGTTCGGGGTATTGCAGCCTATTATAGTAAGGGCTGTTGATGGGGATGAAAAATATGAAATAATTGCAGGCGAGAGGCGTTTCAGGGCTGCTGCAAGGATAGGAAATAAAACCATTCCTGCACTTGTAATAAGCGATGTGGATGACACATCGTCCCTCGAAATGGCTCTTATTGAAAATATGCACCGGGAAAACCTTAGCCCCATGGAAAAGGCCTACTGCTACAAACAATTACTTGACGAATTCTCCATAACACACCAGGATCTTTCAAAGAGGCTGGGGAAGGGCAGAACCTCCATAAGTAACACACTGAGGCTCCTGACGTTGCCGCTGGAAGTACAGAAACTTCTTGATGAAGGCAAAATCAGCGAAGGGCATGCAAGAGCAATACTTTCCCTTGAGGGGAAAGAGAACCAGGTAAAAATTGCACAAAAAGTTGTAGAAAAGGGACTGAGTGTCAGGAGTGTAGAAAAGCTGGTAGAGAAACAAAAAGGGGAGGGCCATGTTGAGGAAAACAGGACTTCCCTGCAGTTTTCAAAAATACCGGTGATTTCCCAGCAGTTAACTGATTATCTTGGGTCACCTGTTAAAATCTCAATGAGTAAAAAGAAGGGCAGGATAGAGATAGGGTTTGATACCATAGGTGACCTGGAAAGAGTGGTGGGCAAGATAATTGGATAAAAAACCGGTTTGGTTAAGAAAGAGGATTGCCCTCAATAATGATAATATCTCCATGGTAAGGGGACTTATAGAAGCCTCAAGCCTCCATTCAGTATGCCAGAGCGCAAAGTGCCCGAATATTTTCGAGTGTTTCAGCAAAAAAACAGCAACACTCATGCTTATGGGAGACATATGTACCAGGAACTGCCGGTTCTGCGGTGTAGAGAGTGGTAAGCCACTGCCACTTGATCCGGGGGAACCATACAACACTGCAGCAGCAATAAGGAAAATGGGCCTTAAATATGCTGTAATAACATCTGTTACAAGAGATGACCTTGAGGACGGGGGAGCAGGACATTTTGCAAAGACCGTGGAAAATATAAAAGAGCTAAACCCGGGGATAAGGGTTGAATGCCTTGTTCCGGATTTTAGAAAGAAAACCTCAAACCTGGAAATCCTCCTAAGGAAGAAACCGGACGTTTTAAACCACAATATTGAAACAGTAGAAAAAAACTATAAGGATATAAGAAATAAGGCGGATTACGGGTTTTCCCTGGGGCTTTTAAAAGAAGCAAAGAGGTTAAAACCGGGAATTTATACAAAATCAGGTTTTATGCTGGGCCTCGGGGAGGATAAAACAGGAATCATCCAGCTACTAAAAGACCTGAAAGAAGCAGATTGTGATATTATTACGATCGGCCAGTATCTGAGACCTTCAGATGATAATATAGAGGTATCAAAATATTATACTCCCGGGGAGTTTGAAGAGATAAAGAAAATCGCAGAAAGCATGGGCTTTAAAGCCGTGGTGAGTGGTGCGTTTGTAAGGTCGTCATATCATGCAAGGGAAGCCCTCGAAGAGGTAATCAAAAAAGGAATATAATATTTATACCCCGGAAAATAAGTGACAGCAAAAATAATCCAAAAGGGCTTTTACTGGCGTTTTTTAATATAAAAAGGGTTTTTACAGGGGCAGGTCTACCCATCTTTCTTCAGTGCTTGATATCATGCTGGCCTCAAGAACTTCCTGGACTTTATAACCCGAACGCATGTCTGTTTCAGGTTTTTTACCTTCGACAATATTTGTAATAAAATCAAAAGCGCTTCCTGCATGATATCTCATCCATCCTATGGAAAATTTGGGTCCCGGGAAACGGGTTGCAGGTTCAGGATATCTCTGGACTGTTTCTATGGCAGTAAACCCCCTTCTTCCGCCAATTGGTTCATCGACATCTCTTGTATCATAGACCTCAAGAAAGTTGGGTTGCATACTGTTGAACCTTATGGCACCCTTTTCACCATGGATTTCAATCCGGAACTCGTCATTTGCCCCGGTGGCAACTTTTGATCCTTCAAGTGTTCCAATACAGCCGTTTTCCATTTCAAACATTATCAGCGCAAGGTCATCCACATCGACTTCACCAAACTCGCCCGGTTTTCCCTGGAGAGGCCTTTTCTTAACAAAGATTTCCAGTTTTGAGAAGATCCTCTTGAAGTCTCCAAGAAGATATCCTGTCAGGTCGATAACATGGGATGCCAGATCATATAGAGAGCCTCCACCGCAGTATTTCTTCTGGATTTTCCAGTACAGAGGCCTGTTTGGATCAGAGTTGCCGGAGTGTAGATAGACGACCCTAACACTGTATACCCTGCCGAGAAAACCTTCGCCAATAAGCTTCTTTGCCCTCATAATGGCAGGCTGATAACGGTATTCAAATGTCATCTGGGAGATGACGCCGGGATGTTTTTCTGCGGCATTAAGTATTTCACGGGATTCAGCAAGATTCATGGCAAGAGGTTTTTCACTGTTGACATGTTTGCCTGCCCCCAGGGCTTCTATTATAATTTCTTTGTGCAAATAGTTGGGTGTACATACTTCAATGATATCTATGTCGTCCCTCGCAATAAGGTCCCTCCAGTTGTCGGTAGCAAATTCAAAACCGGCGTGTTCAACAGCTTCTTCCGCATCTTTTACAGGAACCGATGCAACACCCACCATTTTTAACCTGCAGGGCATCGGCTTGTAATAATAGGGGAGATTCAGGTAGGACATGGTGTGTACTTTTCCTATAAAACCATAGCCTACCATACCTACACCTAAAGTCTTCATAAAATCACCTCAGCTGCTTAAATTAATAAAATACCGGACAGGGTAATTAATATCATAAAAATTTCTTTAAATATGGATATGAAAAAAAATTTAATCAAAAATAACCTGCAACTAATAGCCATATTCTTTTTCAACTTCAGTTATGGAATCGTCTATTATTTCAAGCGCCCTGGCTGCAAGCTCCTCCTCCATTATCAGGGGGGGAGACATTCTAAGGTTTTGCCTGGCAGGTATCCATGCAAGGCCCCGGGAAAATGCTTTCTGGTATACCCTGTTTCCAGCATCAATAAACGGTTCCCTGGTTTCCTGGTCTTTGACAAGCTCCATACCAAGCAGGCATCCTTTCCCTCGCACTTCCCCGATTATTTTATGGTTGTCTTTCATCTTTAAAAGTTTATCAAGAATAAAAGAACCAAGTTTGGCGGACCTCTCCACAAGATTCTCCTCTTCTATAACCTCAAGGGAAGCAAGTCCCGCCGCTGCAGCCATGGGATTACCGCCATAACTTGTAGATGCTGATATTTTTTCCAGTACTTCCGTATAATCATCCTTTATGGCAAATGCGGTACAGGGGAATCCATTGGCCATACCTTTTCCCATGATTATTATATCTGGTTCCACATCATAGTGATCCACGCACCAGAATTTACCGGTCCTTGCACAGCAGGTAAGGACTTCATCCACTATTAAAAGTATACCCAGCCGGTCGCACATTTTTCTTATCTTGGGAATATATCCATCTGGATATACTATGGAACCATTCCATCCCTGAATTGGTTCAAGAACTACTGCCGCGATATTATCGGTGCCTTCCATTTTTATTTGCTTTTCCAGTGCGTCAACACAGAATAAATTGCATTCCGGATAAACCTTGTTAAAATGACATCTGTAACAGTGGCCATTCGGGGCCATGTGGTGTCCGGGTGCGCGGGGCCCTGTTGTAAAATTTGCTACCTCGGTAAGGGAAACAGCACTCATTGTTTTTCCATGAAAATCGCCGTAGAAAGAAAAGAACTCATGTTTATTGGTGTGGGCTCTTGCAGCCCTCATGCCCGCTTCAACTGCTTCGGTTCCGGAACAATACATCTGGATACCGTTTAAATTACCAGGTGTATGGGAAGCTAACTTTTCAAGAAAAAGCGCTTTTACCTCAGTTGTGTAATCGTGGCAGTTCATCAGTGTGGCAGTGTGTTTCTGTATATATTCCACGACTTTGGGATGACAGTGGCCGAGGTTTGTCACGTAAATACCCGAAGAAAAATCTATATACCTGTTTCCGTCAACATCTGTAAGCGTGACTCCGTGTCCAGATTCAAATGCAACCGGAAAAAGTTTTACCTGTGACGAATAGCCTTTCATAAACTTTTCCGCTCTCGAATGCAGTTCCCTGGATCTTGGGCCCGGGGGTGGAACTTTTATATCCGGAAGAGTGGATGGATCAACTTTTGCCCAATCTTTATCGTATGCCATAGCATTCTCCTTTTATTGAAATATTCATAAACAAGCATCATTAAACAATTTTTGCCTTATTTTGTATTATAAAGGCAATTTTCTGATATTTAAAGATTTTTTTATAGACCAAAGCATATATTATGGTAATAAAAAAATTTATTAAACATTACCATATTGCATGCCCGGAAGGGATACCGGTTTTTTAATAATACCCGGATAAATTATTGCCGGAAACATGGTGAACGTCCCGGTAGGGCATAAATAATTGAAAAATAAGCATAATTAAATAAAATGATGATGATTTGCTGATATAATAAAAACAGGAAAATTTTTAAAATATGGAGGTATCAGATGAAACTTGTACCAAGGATTATTATCGGTGTGGTTGTTTTTGTTGTTGTGCTGCTCCTGCTCCTGAACAGTTTTGTTGTAGTACAGGCTGGAAATGTAAAAGTGCTTACCCAGTTTGGCAGAACCATAGGAGTGACATTTTACCCGGGTATCCATATGAAAATACCATTCATCCAGAACGCGGTAAATTATTCAACGAGACAGGTGACATACGAGACAAGCGACACATCCGAGGCAAGCAGCGCAAATTATCCCGACTATTCTGTTGATACAACATCTTCGGACGGCCAGCAGATACAGCTCAAATACACAATAAGGTTTGCCATAGATGCCAAAGAGGCCGAGTGGATATTGAACAACATAGGTACAATGGACCAGCTGGTTGAAAAGGTGGTAAAAACCGAAGCGAGGTCTCTTTCAAGGAATATCCCTAAGAAATATACTGCCGCGCAACTGTATTCTGAACAGGTTTTTGATGTGCAGAATGAAATAGAAAACGCACTCCGGCCGATTTTTGAAAAGAATGGTATAATTATGGACGAATTCCTGCTCAGGAAGATTGACTTTACCGAGCAGTATTTTAATGTACTGGAAGAAAAGCAGATTGCCGAAGAGAGGATTGTGGTTGAACAGAATATACTTGAGCAGGAAAAGATTAAAAAGGAACAGGCAATCATCCAGGCAGAAGCAGAAGCAAGGCAGATAGAGATCAAGGGAGAAGCCCTGAAAGCTTATCCACAGATAATCCAGCTGGAGTTCATCCAGAAGCTTTCACCCAATATTTCGTGGGGCATACTGCCCGAAGGTGGAGTAGTTCCATTCCTGGACCTGAGCAATATTACGGAAAACATGGGTGGCGATTCAACCGCGGATACGCAGACACAGGTACAGGACCAAACAGAAGAAGGACAGGAATAAGAGCATGAAAAACAAATAAAAATAAAATGATAAAAATGAAGGCGGGATTTAAGGAAAGAGCAGTCAAATACCTCGAAACTGTTAAGACTTATAATAGGATTGCCGGAATATCCAAAATAACAAGAAGGTATTTTGCCATAAACGGGTTCGATGGAGTAATAACAAGCATAGGAATACTGGCAGGAAATTATATAATAAAATCCGGGGACTATAAGAATGTAATCATAACGGGTCTCGCAGTTATAATCTCTCTCGGGGTCTCCGGGGTATGGAGCGCATACAATAGCGAATCAGCGGAGAGAAGAAAAGAAGTAAGTGACCTTGAAGAGTCCACCCTGTATGACCTGGGCGAGACAGTGATTTTCCGTGCACAGAGGTTTGCTGCCATTGTACTTGCTGCGGTAAACGGCCTTTCACCGGTGGTTACAGCTTTTATACCCCTGTCACCCTTTCTTTTCGGGTCCTTTATAAATATAAACTGGTGCTACTGGATTGGTTTTGGGCTGGCATTTATAATACTTTTTGGTATCGGGCTGTTTTTGGGCAAAATTTCCCGGACCAGCCTTGTAATAAGCGGCCTGAAGATGCTGGTGGCAGGTGGATTCTGCATAGGGATAAGCATGCTCTTAAAATTCCTAAAATAAAAAAGCCCCCTGTTAAGGGGGCTTTATGTAATGCCATTACGGAAAACCCAACCATCTTACAGAAAATGGCAGGAAAGGTATTCCAGCCATGCCATTGAGCTATCTACAGGATTGCAAGGTATGTGTCCAGTTCATATTTTGAGACGTGGGTCCTGTATCTGTCCCACTCAATCTTTTTATTATCAATAAACTTATGGAAGATGTGATCGCCGAGAGTTTCCCTTACAAGTTCACTGTTTTCCATGTAACGGACCGCCTCATAGAGGTTATCCGGAAGTGTCTCGATTCCCTTTTCATTCATCCTTGCAGGATCCATTTCAAAGATGTTCTCTTCTACAGGTGCAGGGAGCTCATATTTGTCCTCTATTCCTTTTAGGCCCGCAGCAAGCATTACACTGAAGGCAAGATATGGGTTGCAGGCCGGATCCGGACACCTGAATTCTACCCGGGTCGAAGACTCTTTTCCAGGTTTATACATCGGAACCCTTACAAGTGTAGACCTGTTTCTCCGGGCCCATGATATATATACCGGGGCTTCATATCCCGGTACAAGTCTCTTATAGGAATTTACCCACTGATTTGTAACAGCAACTATCTCCTTGCAGTGCTTCAATATCCCGGCTATATAATGTTTGCCTTCCTGCGAAAGGTGGTACGGGTCATTAATATCATAAAACGCATTTCTGTCACCCCTGAAAAGAGACTGGTGGGTGTGCATCCCGCTTCCATTTTCCCCGAATAAAGGCTTGGGCATAAAAGTTGCGTATACGCCATTTCTGGTGGCAACTTCCTTTACAACAAGACGGTATGTCATGGAATTGTCTGCCATGGTAAGCGCATCTGTATAACGGAGGTCTATTTCGTGCTGTGAAGGCGCAACCTCGTGATGAGAGTATTCAACGCCTATTCCCATGGCTTCCATATATAGTATGGTATTCCTTCTCAACTCCGTTGCCACATCAAGTGTCGTAAGGTCAAAATAGCCGCCTCTATCGAGTATCTGCGGTTCACCTGTGTCAGTTTTGAAGTAAAAGTATTCAAGCTCAGGCCCTACATAGAATGTATAGCCCAAATCCCTGGCTTTTTTAAGGGCCCTTTTTAAGACCCACCTCGGGTCGCCCTTGAAAGACGTGCCATCCGGTTCCAGGATATCACAGAACATCCTGGCTACACCATTTTCTTTTGGGCCCCAGGGCAAAATCTGGAAAGTAGAGGGATCCGGCATTGCAATAACGTCGCTTTCCTCTATTCTTGAAAAGCCCTCAATTGAGGACCCGTCAAAACCCATTCCTTCAGACAGGGCATTTTCAAGCTCTTCCACTGTAATGGCAAAGCTTTTGAGGATACCCTGGACATCCGTAAACCAGAAGCGTATAAACTTTATTCCTGCATCGTGGGCCTTCTTGAGCACATATTCTTTCATCTTATCATTGTTTTCCATTTCAATTTCCTTTCATTTTTTCAGGTGCCATTATTAAATTTTTAACTATTATATCCTAAATGATATGGTTTTAGGTTAAATCCATGTTAAATCTTATTCATTTTCTGGCGAGAACATATAACCGACATTCCTGATGGTTTTTAGCATGTCATTATAAGGAGGAGGTATTTTTGCCCTGAGTCTTCTCATGTGGACATCTACAGTGCGGCTGCCCCCATAAAAATCATATCCCCACACTGATGAGAGAAGGTTTATACGTGTGAATACCCTGTTGCTGTTTTGCATCAGTATCTTTAAAAGTTCAAATTCCTTAAAAGTCAGCTCAACAACCTTACCGTTTACAATTAGTTCATATTTATCAAGGTTAAGAATCAGTTTATTCACAATAATGCTATTATCTGGCAGGGCGGCATTCGACTTTGTTAGGGAAAAGACGATGCGGGGCAAAAGCTCCTTTTTTAGCCTGTCAGGAAAGATAATATCATCAAGATCCGGGGTATTTTCGGCAGCAAAGTCAATCTGTTCCGGCCGGATTATACCAATTATCACTTTTGCGGGGAAAGCCTGTTTCCTGTTTAGCTTATAAAGGGGAGCGCCTTCTTTAAGGTCTTTTTCATCGATGCCGGTCATATCAAGAAGTATAATACCGGCTTCCCTGAAGCCGGAACTCTCAGTATCAAGGATTTTTTCCAGCTTTATGGCAAAACCTGCACCGGCGGCTATTTTTGACACGACAATTGAGTTTTTGTCATCTACTGAAATTAGCAGAATATTTATCATATCCAGTCCCTGAATAATATATATTTAATCTAAAACTATCTGTATATTATAAGGTAAATGAGTAATTTATTTAAACTGGAAGTCATTTTACATTAATAATGGTATTCAGGTTACCATCCACTGCTGCATTAAGGACCGGTCCCATATATTCATCAACCATATCTGCCGTTAGCGGAACAGGCATGTTCCGGAGCTTTAATTGAAGTTGCGGATCTTTTGCGGCGGATAGCGCCCTGTCAATGTGAGCCCGGGTGAACCCCTTGATCTCTTGCAGTGTTGTCGGGAAACCTGCTTTTTGTGCAAAGGCAAACATTGCCCGGGCAACCTTAATGCCCAGCTGCCTGCCTGCGGCAGTATTGATATCCGCACCGGCGTATCCGTATTTTCTAAATATTTCTCCTAAAAGTTTGAGTGATTTTTCTATGGAAGGGGCAAAAAATACTGTATAGTAGGGATTCATTATGGCGCAGGCCCTCCCATGGCTCAGGATATCGACAAACGAAAAGCTGGTAAGATGTCCCCCGTTTGTTCCTCCGGTCATGATTGCATACCCCCCGAGGTCTGTCCCATAGCACAGGGCATCCCTCGATACCCTGTTGCCAGGATATCCTGTAATTATTTCCGGGAGGTGCCTTATAATCAGTTCAATGCCTTCAGAGGCGATAGCGGCTGCCTTTTTAAAATACGGCTTCCCCTCTGAGCCATACAGGACCTCGATAAGATGGGAAAGGCCGTCAAAAGCACCGTCCGAGGTTGCGGTCACCGGAGAGTTGCAGGTAACGCTGTAATCAAAGAAAGAAAAACATGGAACGATAGCTTCATCAACAACCAGTTTTTTCTGGAAAACTGACATATCCGTAATGTTTGAGTATTTGGTAAGGTGGGCAGCAGAACTTGCAAGGGTCTGGATTGCCATATGGGGGAGGATATCTTTGCTTTTTTTCCTGAGGGCTGCGGTTACAAGCCCTGTTCCAAAGTAATCATCTATTTTGCCCCTCAGGGTGTACAGGACTGCAGCCGCCTTGACTGCATCAATAGTGCTTCCTCCACCAAAGCTTATTGCCAGGCCGGGTTTTAACCGTTCAAGAATGCCTGTAATCCTTAAAAGGTCCTCCTTTGGAGCGTTGGGCCTGGAACCTTTTTCTATTTCAAGAAGCCTTACCCCGGATTTCTTCAGGCTTTCGCTAATGACTCCTACATAAACATCGCTGCCGGGAAAAGTACCCCTGAACAGGACAGCGGTCTTACTTATTCCTGATGTTATTTCCCCGACCCGGTTTAGGATACCGTGGCCATACAGGTATTTGCCATCCTTGAATTCTTCAATCAACTGTATTGCCCTATGAAAATCTGGCAACGGTACCTCCATGTTTATAAACCTGTTATCATAAAGCAGTTACACGCATCCCTAATGTACGGCATTAAATGCATCAGTATAACGCCAGGGCCTTTGCTTCGAAGATCCAGGATTTTCTTAATCAGTTTCCATTTATATTAAATATTTAAAGTATTACCAGTTTTTTATAGTATAGCAAATAAAAATAAGCAAAGTAACCGCCATGATGCCGGATAAGCGCCGGATAATTAAACACCATGAAATGTATGGGGTCTTAAGGTAATAATAAATAAAAGAATGAGGCTAAAATAGCCTCATTCTTTTGGTCCAGCCAAAACAGGGGGGAATGTTTCCCCTGCGGATGCTTAATATCGAATTACAGGCTTAGTTCAACATGGCAACTGCGTCTGCAAGTTCCTTTGCCAGTTTGTTAAGCTGCTGGCATGCAGCTGCTGACTGTTGCGTCCCCGCAGTTACCTGTTTTGCGACGAATGCAACCGATTCAATGTTTTTTGATATCTGCTCGGCAGCGCTGGATTGTTCCCCTGCTGCAGTGGCGACCTGCTGTGATATATCGGTTACCTTCTGTGATTCGGTAAGTATGTTTTTAAATGATTCCCGGGCTTCATTTGCCTTCTGGACCGCTTCCTCCGATTTTTTTGAATAATTATCCACAACCTCTTCGGTGTCCCTCGTACCGGCCTGTATGGCCTTTACTGTCGAGGTTACTTCTTTTGTTGTTTTAAGCGTCCTTTCAGCCAATTTCCTTACCTCATCTGCAACCACTGCAAAACCCCTCCCATGCTCGCCGGCACGGGCAGCCTCGATTGCAGCATTTAATGCAAGCAGGTTTGTCTGGTCGGCAATATCGTCTATCACTGATACTATCTGGCCTATCTGTTCAGATTGGCCAGAAAGCTCATTTAAGACCCTCGCTATTTCCCTCGATGAAGAAGCAACTTCTTTTATTGAATCTATGGTTTTTTCAAGGACCTGGCCGCCACTGGAAGCTGCAGAATCAGCATTCCTTACAGTTTTCAGCAGGTCTTCAGTATTTTTGCTTGTTTCAAGTATTGTCTGGCTCATTTCTTCTATTGCTGTCGCAACTTCACCTGTCTGCCTTGCCTGTTGTTCGGCCCCTGCAGCCATCTCTTCAGATGATGAAGCTATCTCATCAGATGAAGAAGTAAGCTGTTCGGTTATTTCCTCCACTTTTCTCTGGATTCCGTATTCTTTAGATAAATCTCTCAATATTACCAATCCACCCATGATTACACCTTCAAGATCCCTGAGAGGACCAACACTTGCAGCAACAGGTATTTCCTTTCCATTCCTGTTTTTGATTTTTACTCTTACTCCTGTAAAGGTTTTCTCCTCGGCCATGGCTTTTTTAATAATACAGTTAGTTTCACAGATACTGGTATTTAGCATATCCTTACAGGTCATTTTCCCAACCGCTTCTTCATATGAATAACCGCATATTCCGGCACAGGATTCATTCATATAGGTGACCGTAAGGTCCTTATTAACAGTAATGAATGGGTCTGTTATACCTTTTTTAATTGATTCGCCGCTTCCGATTACGCCGTTCAGCATCTCCCTCAGTGAATCTGCCATTATTCCCACTTCATTGGTAGAGTAATATTCAAGTTTTGTCCTGAGGTCCCCCCTGGCCAGTTTTTTTGTGTAATCCAGGACCATGTTTATGGGAGTGGTTATGCTTCTTGCAATAAGGAATGCCAGTATAAATCCCAGTACAAGAATAACCGACATGATAATTGTTATCTGTGTAAGCAGGTTTGTTTTGATCCTGCTCAGGTCATCGACGTATATGCCACTTCCTATTATCCAGCCCCATGGTTTAAATCCCTTTACATAGGAGATTTTGGGAGACGGTTTTTCCTCACCGGGTTTGGGCCACTCATACGACAGGGACCCTTCACCTTCTGTATTTACGATATTTACGAATTCCACGAAGATCCTGGTCCCGTTCGGGTCCTTGTAATCGTTAAGGTCCTGGCCCTCGAGTTCGGCCTGGATTGGGTGCATAATCATGACAGGGGTGGAGTCATTTATCCAGTAGTAATTATCACCCTCATACCTGAGACTCCTAATATCTTCCATTGCCATTTCCTTTGCATCATCTTCCGATATGAGCCCTTTTTGCGCCCTGTCATAGTACATCTCGATTGTACTGCAGGATGTTTCAACAAGGTTCTTAAGCTTGCTGATTGCCTGGTCATTTAATGTGTTGTTGATGGTCGGTATGGAAAAGCCGACAAGGCCGCCAAACAACACTACCATTACTACAATAAACATTAGTATCTGGTTCCTTAGTTTCATGTTTTTTAATAATTTCATTTTTTACTCTCTTTCTTAATAAAGATTTTTTATTGAAATGAATGGATACACAACTAATTTTTTTCAATTATCATTTTTTCATTTTCAAGAAGCAGCTTATCCAGGTTTATAAGTATTAACAGCCTGTCATCAAGTTTTCCTACCCCGTTTATATACTCGGACTCGATTCCTGCAATTACCGGGGGTGGGGGTTCGATAGATGAAAGAGGTATCCTCAGGACCTCGGAAACACTGTCAACTATGAACCCGAGCGTCTTTCCCCCTATGTCAGTAACTATTATACGGGTATCCTTCTCTTCTTCCTTTCCCTGTATATTAAATCTTTTCCTGAAGTCTATTACGGGTATAACCTTTCCCCTTAAATTTATAACTCCTTCCACGAACTCCGGGGTTCTGGGGATCCTGGTTATTTCAATCATTCTTATGATTTCCTGGACTTTCAGTATGTCTACCGCGAATTCTTCTTCAGCAACCTTGAAAGTGACCAGTTCCCTTATTGTTGCTTCATTTGTTTTTTTATCTTCCATTTAAGATGCTCCTTTAATGTTCAAGGTTTTTATTGATAAAATTGATCAGGCCTGCCGCATCGTTTTCATAAAAATTAACAAACCTTATTCCTATATCATAAGAAGCTCCTTTTTTTAGTTCTTCAATTCTTACGACCCTGCCTATTATGCTTATTGGATGGCACAGGGAAGCTTCTCCTATTTTCCTGAAGCGCGGGTTATCCTCTTTTCCGCCTGTGAGGGCGATTTTTAAATGTAAGAAGGTCCCAATTTTATACTCCTTTTCTGATTGGAACAACAGCCCGCTCCCGCTGATGTCTTTTATATTTGATAAAATATATTTTTTTTCCTCGATGGGGTGTTTTAACTCCCTGAATTCGATAAGCGTTTTTTTATCGATCCGTGCAAATTTTCTTTTTTCCCTCATTTTTACCCTAAGATCATTCAATGATTTGTTTAAATAAACCCGGGACGTCTATTACAGGTGCGACACGTCCATCTCCCATTATTGTTGCACCGGAAATATTCTGTATGTTTTTAATAAAACCCGTTATGGGTTTTATAACGATTTCTTCTTTTCCAATAAGGTTGGAAACAATGATCCCCTGCCTCTTCCCGGCAATACCGAGGACTACTACATACACCCTGCCAGCAATGCGGTTTTTATCGTTTTCCGGAATCGAAAATATTTTATCCAATCTCGAAACAGGCAGCACTGAATCCCTCAAATTGATAACTTCGATACCCCTTATTGTTTTTATTTCTTTTTCGTTTAAAGAGAGGATTTCAAGTACGGAAGTCAGTGGTATTGCAAAAATCCTTCCATAAGAGTCAATCATAAGGGCATGCATGGTCTCAAGGGTAAGGGGCAGCTTTAACCTGATAAGGGTGCCCGAACCATTTTCACTTTCAATTTCAACAACCCCTTTAAGTCTTTCGATGTTTGTTTTTACGACGTCCATGCCTACACCGCGGCCGGAAATTCCCGTCACCCTTTCAGCGGTACTGAATCCGGGTTTGAAAATTAGGCTCATGGTCTCTTTATCAGACATATTGTCTGCTTCATGCCGGGTAATGATTTTATTTTTAATGGCTTTTTCTTTTATTTTTTGTATATCCAGGCCCCTCCCATCATCATTTATCTCTATAACTATACTGGTACTTTCATGATATGCCTTAAGGTTGATTGTTCCTCCGGCTGCCTTGCCAATCTTCTTTCTTTCTGTGGGAGGCTCAATTCCATGATCAATGGCATTTCTTATAAGGTGTATTAGTGGATCGTTTAGTTCTTCACATACAGACTTATCCAGTTCCGTTTCGGCCCCGCTTATGACAAGGGAAATGTCTTTTTTGCTGCTGCGTGAAAGATCCCTTACCATTCTCGGGTATTTGCTGAAAACCTTGTTTATGGGTATCATCCTTAGCTTCATCAGCGAGGTATGTATCCCGGAGGTAAGAAGATCAAGGCTGCTGTATGACTCGGTAAGGTTTTTAACCATCGGTTCATTTTCATAATTTTCTTCAAAATATTTGCCTATCTGTACCAGCCTGTTCCTGAGAAGCACCAGCTCGCTTGCAGTATCCATAAGACTGTCAAGCCTACCCACCTCGATCCGCATCGTCCGTTCGACGTTTATCTGCAAAACTGCATCGCCTGTTGTCCCTGCTGCTGTTTCAATATATTTTCCGGTAGCAGGAAGCCCAATTGACTCTTGATGACCGGAAAATTGGACACCTGTTTCGTTATTATCAGTAAACCTTCCACTGAGGGATACACCCCTTTTCTTTATTTTACGTGAGTTGTATTTCTTTACAGTTTTTTCCCCGGGTGAATTTTTAAGCCCCGCTACAGTTTTTGAGGGGCTGGTATCCGGGTATTTCCTTAAAATTTCACCTATTCTTTTAATGGTATTTTCAGTATTTACGGCTGGTTTACTGCTGTCTTCAATTTTTTCCATTAATTTCTTTATCAGGTCAATCGATTCAAGGATTATATCCATAATGTCCGCATTGATACGGATTTCAGCGTTTCTGAGCCTGTTGAGAATGCTCTCGACTTCGTGCGTGAATTCAAAAATATCCGTAAGCCCGATAAAGGAAGAAGTGCCTTTTATTGTATGGACTGCCCTGAAAATGCTGTTGAGCAGTCCGGGGTCGGAAGGGTTTTGTTCAAGCGCAACAAGTTCCTGATCGACATTTTCAATCAGTTCACGTGATTCAACAAGGAAATCCTTTGTGAATTCCTTCAATTCCTCACTATTGAAGCCTTCGGCCATATTTAAATATATCCTTAAAATATTAATCCCAATATATTTATCGTAATATCGGCATGAAATTATTAGA
>JAFGDA010000131.1 GCA_016932375.1 Actinomycetota bacterium
AACATTATCAGGACCGGTTCCTCAGGTACTTTAAAAAATAGTATTGAAATCTTTGTAAATTTCCAGGAAAAATCATATTATACTTGCCAATATAAAATTACTTCCATATAAAATTCAGGTTTATTAATTATGGATCTGGTGACCGGTTCTACAGGTTTCATTGGCGGCGTCCTCGTA
This sequence comes from Actinomycetota bacterium, assembly GCA_016932375.1. Taxonomy (GTDB): domain Bacteria; phylum Actinomycetota; class Humimicrobiia; order Humimicrobiales; family Humimicrobiaceae; genus JAFGDA01. Next base: position 178 of record JAFGDA010000131.1, read on the forward strand.
AGGGAGTTGATAAAAAGGGGCAGGAAGGTAAGGGCATTTATGCGTTCCACTTCTGATGCTGCCCGTCTTCGTGGACTGCCGGTAGAAAGAGTTGCCGGAAGCTTGATGGATCAGCAGTCATTATATAATGCCTTTCGCGGAATCGATACTGTATATCATATGGCAGCAAGGGTATCAATAATGCCATGGGAAGAAAAGCTTATGAGGTCAACAAACCTTGAAGGCACCCGCAATATCATAAAGGCATGTATGAAATGCGGTGTAAAAAAACTCGTTTATACGAGTTCCATACATGCTTTAAAAGAACCTCCATGCGGTAAAATCATTGATGAAAGCATGCCATTCGACCCCGGGAACAGGCGTGGTGAATATGACCGCGCAAAAGCAGTCTCAAGCATGGAGGTAATCAATATGGCAGGAGACGGATTATTCACAGTTGTGTTGTGTCCAACAGGAACGCTCGGTCCTTATGACTGGAGACTTTCAGCCATAACCCGGACCTTTCTGGATTACTACCATGGAAAACTAAAAATGAAGATCGAAGGCGCATATGATTTTGTTGATGTCAGGGATGTGGCTCTCGGGCATATACTTGCTGCAGAAAAAGGAAAACCTGGACAAAGTTATATCCTGTCCGGTGAAAGGGTAACCATGGATAATATGTTTAAGATGCTGGAAGAAGAAACAGGCATTCCGGCTCCAGAGATGAGGGTCCCTCTTTACCTGGTCAGGGCCGCATGCATTTTTTCACCCGCCTATTACAGGATAAGCGGTAAAACGCCCCGTTTTACCAGCTATTCCATTAACACGCTTCATAGCAATTCCCTTATCAGTCACGAAAAAGCTTCACAGGAACTTGGGTATAACCCCAGGCCTATTAAAGAATCAATCAAGGACACGTTCAGGTGGCTGTATGATGCAGGGTTTATAAGCTGATATGCTAAGTGTAGAATCAATGATTACACAGGCCTGTTTCAGGAATACTTTTATACTAAAATCCTGACTTACCTTCCAAAAAAACTGTATAATTGTAACCTGTATGATAATTATCAATAAATATAATTACCGGATTGAATAAGCTTCAAACCGACAATCACAGGGACATTCATAATGAATCTTGAAAAGATTGAAAATTTATTAAAAGACGAGCCACCATACAGGCTGAAGCAGGTGGAAAAAGCCCTATTCAAGGATTTTATTGGCAGCTGGGATGAGGCCACAGTTCTGCCGGCCGGGCTAAGGAAAAAACTGGAAAAAGAAATTCCCATTACCTTTGATTTTAATGCGGCTACTTCCCTGAAGGGTAATTCAATAAAAGTAATTATTAAATTAAAAGACGGACTGAATGTTGAGTCTGTTCTTATGAAGCATGCAGGTGGAAGAAATACAGTTTGCGTATCATCCCAGGTCGGCTGTCCATTAGGCTGTATATTCTGCTCCACGGGGAAAATGGGCTATGTAAGGGATTTAAACCATTACGAAATTGTAGGGCAGGTCCTGTTTTTTTCATATTATTTAAAAGAGCTGTTTGTGTCAGTAAAAAACAGCGCGCCTCCCGGGAGGTATGGGACCATAAAAAATATCGTTTTTATGGGTATGGGTGAACCATTTCTGAACTATGATAATGTGGTCAGGGCTATAAGGTTTTTAAATGACAGGGATAAATTCAATATAGGGGCGCGCCATATTTCCATATCCACTGCAGGCATACCGGGGAAAATAAAAAAATTTTCACAGGAGAACCTGCAGGTCAACCTTGCAGTTTCATTGAATTCGCCTGATGACAAACTCCGCCGTAAAATAATGCCTGTTGCCAGGAAGTATCCGTTAAAAAAAATAATGGATGCGGTAAAGATATACATTGGAAGAACCAACAGGAGGGTAATGTTCGAGTATATAATGATCAGGGATTTAAACGATTCTGATATCCTTGCCGGACAGCTTGTAAAACTGCTTGGGAGCCTTTTATGCTTTGTAAATCTGATACCCTATAATGGTAAAGAACCCGGGCTCGAGCCCTCGCCCCGGGAAAGGATAAAAAAATTCAGGGGCATCCTTGAAAATGGCGGCATAACCGTGACGGAGCGATTCAGGTTCGGGAAAGATATTAACGCTGCATGCGGCCAGCTAATTTATAAAAAAACTTTTTAGATAATTGGGTCTGGAAAAAAGGTGCGAGTTATCTATTGACTATTGACACAAGCTCATCCCATAGAAGTTGAGTCATTTCAAATAATTATTTCAATAATATCCCGTATATTTAACATGATCTTAACAGTTATGTAACATGCCGGTAAAGCAGGAGTTATAAAATACTCGCCATTATTAACTGAAAAAGGAGTCTGAAAAAATGGGAACCTTAACTGCGCTGGACACGATATGGATGATGGTTGCAGCATTTCTCGTATTTTTTATGCAGCCCGGTTTTGCCATGGTTGAAACAGGATTTACGAGGGCAAAAAATTCAGTAAATATACTGATGAAAAACTTGATGGATCTCTGTGTGGGCGCACTCCTGTTTTTCCTTGTTGGATTTGGCCTGATGTTTGGAAAAGATGCAGGCGGCTTTATAGGGACTGATAATTTCCTGGTATCCCTTGCAGATTCAGCCAATACATCTAATTTTGCCTTCTGGATGTTTCAGGTGGTATTTGCTGCTACCGCTGCCACGATTGTTTCTGGTGCAGTGGCGGAAAGAATAAAATTCAAGAGTTATCTCATTTACACGGTATTCATTACCGCCCTCATATATCCAGTGGTAGGGCACTGGATCTGGGGAGGCGGATGGCTGCAGGATCTGGGAATGATAGACTTTGCCGGTTCGACTGTAGTTCATTCCGTAGGCGGATGGTCAGCAATGGCCGGTGCCATAATAATCGGTCCCCGTTTTGGAAAATATAATCCCGATGGAACTTCCAATGCTATTATGGGACACAATATTCCTCTTGCTGCTCTCGGGGTGTTCATATTATGGTTCGGGTGGTATGGATTTAATGCCGGCAGCACTCTTTCAGGATCAAGCTCGGCTATAGCAACTATAGCGGTTACGACTACACTTGCCGCTGCCTCAGGAGCAATAGGCGCCATGATTTTTACCTGGATAAAATATAAGAAACCTGACGCTTCCATGATTTTAAATGGTGCGCTTGCCGGTCTTGTCGGAATAACTGCAGGATGTGCTTTGGTATCACCCATCAGTTCCATAATAATAGGCCTGATTTGCGGAGTAATTGTAAGTGAAGCCATAGAGCTCTTTGATAAGAAGTTCAAGATAGATGACCCGGTAGGCGCTATTTCAGTACACGGGGTATGCGGGTTTTCCGGAACAATATTTGTGGGTCTTTTTGCCGAGGAAAAATATGCGGCACTGGCTGGTTTCGAAGGTGTAAATGGTGTTTTCTTTGGAGGAGGCGGGAGACTACTCCTGGCACAGTTCACGGGAGCCATCAGTGTATTTGCCTGGACATCCGGGCTAATGCTCCTTGTATTCTTTTTGATGAAAAAGACGACAGGCCTCAGGGTATCCAGGGAAACCGAACTAAAAGGCCTCGATATAACCGAGCACGGAATGGAGGCATACAGCGGATTCCAGATATTCCTGAATGATTAAAAATTGACATAAACAATTACAAAAATAGACAGGAGGTTTTTATATGAAATTAATAGTTGCAATGATCCAACCGCATAGATTGCCTGATGTAAAAAGGGAACTTTTCAATAATGAGATATATAAGATGACTGTAACAAATGTCCTTGGCTGCGGCCAGCAAAAGGGTTATACGGAAACTTACCGGGGTGTCATACATGAAGTGAACCTGTTGAAGAAAATAAGATTGGAAATAGCAGTAAATGAAGATTTCATGGAGCCCACCATAGATGCAATAAAGAAGGGAGCATATACCGGAAAAATTGGCGACGGCAAAATATTCGTGCTTGATCTACCGAGGTGCATCAGGATACGGACCGGTGAGGAAGGTGAAGAAGCAATAGGTTAGAGCAAATAACTTTAAAAAAGACTTATGTCAAAAACATATATAATTTCCTTAAAAATATAATTTCCTTAAAAATAACATGGAAAAATAAATAGTTGTTGAATAATAAAAAAATTTTTAATACTATAACTTGAAGCAATTAAAAGCTTTAAATTTTTTTAAAATTTTATTAAGAGGATTAAAGGAGCAGGTTCAGTGTCAGGATTACTTCTAATGAGGATTATTCCATTCATAGGTTCATTCATCTGCCTTATCCTTGCAATTATTTTTGCTTCCCTTGTCCGTAAAAAAAGCAGGGGGACTACAAGGATGAAGGAGATATCAGATGCAATATTTGCCGGCAGCAGGGCATACCTGAACCAGCAGGCAAGGATGATGGGGATATTTTTTGTGGTTCTTGAGATTCTTTTCGGGGTGATGGTTTATTTTGGCTACCTTGAGTGGCCTTCACTTCCGGCCTTTGCAACTGGTATGGGGTTCAGCCTGATAATTGGGTACATAGGTATGTGGATTTCTACAACTTCCAATTCAAGGGTAACATTCGCCGCAAAGGAAAAAAGTCTGGGGGAAGCAATGAACATAGCGTTTACTGCTGCATCAGCCTCGGGACTTCTCCTCGGTACGGTTGCATTGTTTGATACGGCCTTCTGGTTCAATATCCTTTACTGGTATTACGGAAGGGGCGGTGCGGATACTGTAAGCAGCATGGGAAGTGTTGTAAATATCCTCATAACATTTACTATTGGTGCGAGCTTTGCTGCATTCTTCATGAGAACCGGCGGCGGCATATTTACCAAAGCTGCAGATATGGGAGCAGATTATGTAGGCAAAGTTGAATCCGGTCTTGAAGAGGATGATTACAGGAATCCTGCAACCATCGCTGACAATGTCGGGGACAATGTAGGTGATGTGGGTGGTATGAAGGCGGATTCACTCGAATCCTGGGTAGGTGCCATAATCGCCGCTGAATTCTTAGGGTTTTTGGCTTTTAGAAGTTCTCCACTATTGATAAATAGCATAATAATGCCCATGATAATTGCAACTGCAGGCGCACTTGCATCCATACTTGCGATATTCATAATAAAATCAATTGTTGGAAGGTACAGGGAAAATGCAACTGTCAGTATGCTTACCATTACAACGCTTGCGGGTCTCTTTATTACCGTTGCGGCAATAATAGTAATGTCATTTTTTACTGTAAAAACCATACTGGGTCCTCAATACAATTTCCTGTTTTATGCATCACTCGGCGGGGTCCTTGCGGGTTTCTTGATAGGATTATTTACCCTTTTATATACCGATGCAAGGTACAGACCGACAAGAAATATTTCGGAAAGTGCAAAAACAGGGCCGGCAACAGTTGTTGTCAACGGGCTTGCATATGGTATGGAAAGCACGCTTCTCCCGGCACTTACGGTAATAGGGGTAATGCTTTTCAGCTTCTTTATCTCAAACGGGTCCAGTGACCCAAAGATGGGCCTTTATGGCGTTGCGGTTGCAGCTGTGGCAATGCTTGCAGTGACCCCTTTTGCAATAACAATAGATGTTTACGGGCCGATTGCAGACAATGCAGGAGGTATTGCATCAATGACCGAACAGCCGCCTGCAGTTAGAAAAACTACTGACAAGCTTGATGCTGTTGGTAATACCACAGCAGCCATCGGGAAAGGCCTTCTTATAGGTAGCGCCGCTATCACGGCACTGGCTCTTGGACAATCTTATTTCTCAAAAATAGAGCTGCTCAAGGTTGATGTTGCACTGGACTTCATGAGGGATCCAAAGATACTTGCCGGATTATTCATTGGAGTGATTCTTCCATTCCTGTTTACCTCACTCCTGATTGGCGCCGTGGGCAATGCTGCAAACAAGGTCGTTGTTGAAGCAAGGAAACAGATAAAAGATATACTTGCAAACAAGTCCAAAGGAGACCCGAGGGCATTTATTACAATTGTTACGAGGGCTGCCCAGAGAGGGATAATTTTACCCGGGATAATGATTTTCGTGATACCGGTAGTTGTTGGGATTTTACTTGGTCCAGGTGGTGTGGTTGCCTTGATAATAGGAACACTTCTTTCTGGTTTTGCCCAGGCCATATTCATGGCTAACTCTGGTGGGGCACTGGATAATGCAAAGAAAAAGATAGAGGAAGAAGGCAGGGCCGGAACTCCCGAGCATTCGGCATCGGTCGTAGGAGACACTGTCGGAGATCCTTTGAAAGATACTGCCGGGCCATCAATGAATATTTTGATCAAGCTTATAAGCGTTGTTTCTATTGAGACAGCTGTCCTTATTGCAGATCTTTACGGAAAACTTTTTCATTTTTAATATCTTAAATCAAAAAAGGAATGAGTGCTTTTCTATCTCCGGGATAATCCGGAAAATATTCGAGGTACCATCTGTGGTTAGAAAAGGCACGGGGCATAAGGTTTGCTGATGTAAAAACTGCAAAAGCAAGACCGGGCAGTGACCATGTAGCTATGGCCCATCCGGTCCATTCAAGTATTTCACCAAAATAATTCGGGCATGATACATATTTAAAAAGCCCTCCCTGCGGTATGAGATAACCTGCCTGCCCGTTTTTTCTCAAACCCCTCAAGATATGGTCAGAATAAATATTTATACTCATCCCGGCTATAAAAATAATGACCCCTGTTATGAATCTCGGGTCATGGAGCCAGGAGGCATTATATTTACCAGCAGGCGCAAAATGGAAGAGGTACCTCCCATTCAGGTAGCCATTGATTGAGTTGAAGATAAAGGCAAATGCAACCAGTATTAAAGGGAACTTCTTACCGCCGCCCTTCATTATGAAGGAATAGATAAATGTCCTGTGAAAATAATGTGCTGCCCATAACAGGATAAAAATTACTGTAACTGCAGTGGTTTTACTGATACCAATAAAAAAAAATATTAGCATTACCATGAATGCAGGAAATTCCATCAATAGCCATCCCCACCGCGCAGGGAAATAATATCCCCAGCCTTTTCTCAAATGGCGCCCATAAGGCGCACATATCCGGAACAGTGCGGTAAACACTATGGCAGCAAAAATAAAGATAGAAATCAATAGAATTCTGTAAATTATAATTTCATTCATGGATAAAAGAATTATAAAATATTTCCCGGATATTTACTATCCATATTTGCCATATATTGTTTGCATTTTTATTTTTTATATTATATCATCAGTCATGATTTTGCTGTTATAGGCATTTCAGGATTGTTGTTTCAGTTATTGTGATTTTTGAAAATTGAATAATCATACAGGGAATCCGGTTATAATCCGGAACGGTCCCGCCACTGTGATAGGGTGTGTGCTTTTCATTATGCCACTGGCTGACAGCCGGGAAGGCGAAAAGTAAAGTCCCTTAAGTCAGGAAACCTGTCTGGTTACCTCTCTTCGGAAGAAAGGGGGTATTTTTCATTTGATTGAATTAATTACCCGCCCGGAGAAGGCGGGTTTTTTTATTAAAAGTAATAAAAAGGAAAGGAAAAGTATGGCAGTAAGAATAAAAACTGTGTTTGCAATCGCAATTGCACTGGTGGTAATGCTTACAACAGGACTAATTTCTGCATGCGGACAGGATGCAGATGATAAAGGAATAACAGCAGGGGCAGTAGAAGTGGTTGATGGGGAGGGCAGTACCATAACCCTGGATAAACCGGTTTCAAGAATTATTGTTCTTGCACCCAGTGCCCTGGAGATAATTGATGGGCTGGGCGCCATGGATATGGTTATCGAAGTGGATAATTTCACAGTAATGGCAGGTGAACCGCTGGCCGCGGGGTTTGAAGGCGTGGGAGACTCGCAGAGCCTGAATGTGGAAAAAATTGCGGAGCTTGATCCTGATATCCTGATAACAATTACCGGTGGGCCCGAGGAAGACTATAATAAGGTTGCTGAACTGGGTATACCTGTTTACCGTAAGACTGAATCCATGGGCATTGAAGGTGTTTATGAAGAAATATCCAATATAAGCAAGCTGGTCGGGCTTGAAGAAGAGGGTGAGTTGATGGTCAGCGACCTTAAGACCAGTGTGGAAGAAATATATTCAAAGGTAAAGGATCTTCAGGAAGCTGAAAAACCGCTGGTTTTTTATGAAGTATGGAATGAGCCGCTTATGAGCGCTGGTAAGGATACCTTTATAAATGACCTGATCGAAAAAGCAGGAGGGGTGAATGTTCTTGCCCTCGATGATATATCAGGATGGGCTGAATACAGCATCGAGGCGCTGGTAGATAATAATCCTGAAATAATAATTGCCCCAATTAGCCTGGCTTCAGATCCTTCTATAATAACTGGAGATGCAAGATTTGCCAGTATCGATGCAGTTAAAAATAACAAAATCTATATAGTGCCTGATAATCCTGTCTCAAGGACCAGCCAGAACATGATAAAGGGGCTGGAGATGTTTGCAAGAGCCATTCATCCTGAAATTTTTGGGGAATTTGAAATAATAGAATAATAAAAATTAACAGGATTTAGTATACTTACTATTGTCCCCCCGATAGTAAGTATGCTAAATGTGGAAGTCGGGCTCAAAAAAGGGCTTTAAAAGCCCTGTGTTTGGGGAGGATTGGAAGTTTATTAAAGTCAGGAATAATACCGGTTAAGCCATGAGGACAACGGGAAGGATAATACAATATGTTGTTATACTTATCGCCATAATAGTGGTGATGGTAATCGTAGCTGCTTCAATTGGTCCGGCCGGGATAAGCATTAAGGATACCGCAGGTATAATTGTCAGTTATGTTCCGGGATTGAACATGCTTGTCGACAGGCATGTCTTTGATCCCGGTGATATAGTGGTCATATCCCAGATAAGACTGCCACGCATATTCATGGCAATAATGGTGGGCATAGCTCTTGCTGGTGCGGGTGTAATCTTCCAGGGTCTTTTCAGGAACCCGATGGCCGATCCGTTTGTCATTGGGGTGTCTGCAGGCGGAGCTTTTGGAGCTGCAATCGGGCTATTGTTTAATTTTGGTATTTCTGTCCTTGATATATCATTTACTACAATATTTGCACTTGCCGGGGCGCTTGGTACCACTTTCCTTGTCTACAGCATCTCCATAACCAGGGGGAAGGTTTCGGTGATAACCCTCCTTCTCTCTGGTATTGCCCTTAGTTCGATGCTCAGTGCAATGACTTCGTTTGCAATGATATTCAGGGTAAATGACCTTGACAGGGTTGTATTCTGGTTGATGGGTGGCCTGACTGCCGCTTCCTGGTATAAACTGGCAATAATCACCCCTTTCATTCTGGTGCTTGTTGTTACAGGAAGTTTTTATATGAGGGACCTGAATATTATCTCACTTGGCGACGAAAGGGCTACCCAGCTTGGAGTCCGGACAGACCAGGTAAAAAAAATATTGCTGGTGCTTGCCTCCTTTATAGCTGCCCTTGCAGTATCGGTAAGCGGCATAATAGGGTTTGTGGGGCTTATAACACCTCATATCCTGAGGTTGATTGTGGGGCCTGACCATAAGATACTTTATCCCACTGCAGCCATTTCAGGTGGAATATTGCTGCTTGCGTCAGATACAATAGCCCGCACAATTTTGATGCCGCGGGAGATACCGGTGGGTATCATTACTTCAATTGTAGGTGTGCCTTTTTTCCTTTACCTGCTGAAGAAATCAAAAAGGCAGTTACCCTAAAAGGTTCAATTGGTGGTAAGTTAAAATTAATTGCGGTCATGGCCGGGAATATAATGATTTATTGTCCTGGAGATGATTTAATACAGGTAATCGCAAAGGCGGTTAAAGATGAAAAAACCAACCGGAAGAAAAATACTGACAGTGAGAAACCTGAGCTACTCATATAACCAGCATCCCGTGCTGGATGACATGAGCTTCGATATAGAGGAAGGCAGTTTCACTTCAATACTGGGGCCCAATGGCGCGGGAAAAAGCACCCTTATAAATGTGCTGAGTAAAGTCCTTCATGACTTTGAAGGAAGAATTACCATTCAGGGCAATGATATAACAGGCCTTGATTCAGGGCAGATGGCAAGGATGGTCGCAGTAGTTCCCCAGTATACTGTCCCGGGGTTTGCTTTTACCGTAGAGGAAATGGTTATTATGGGACGGTTTTCCCATTTTAGCCGTTTTAAAAGTATTGGCAACAGGGACCTTGAGATTGTCCATGAAGTCATGGAAAAAACGAGTGTTGCTGGTTTTGCGGACAGGAGATTTGATGAACTTTCAGGAGGGGAAAAACAGAGAGTAGTAATAGCCCAGGCACTTGCCCAGGATAGCCCACTGCTCCTGCTTGATGAACCTACTTCACATCTGGATATCAATTTCCAGATTGAATTTATAAACCTTTTTTTAAAATTGAACAGGGAAGAAAATAAAACAATTATAGGGGTTTTTCATGATATAAACCTTGCGATCCAGAACAGCGGCAGGATAATACTTCTGAAGGAGGGCAGGATTTTTGCATCGGGCAGTACCGGGGAAATAATAAACAGGCAGAACCTGAGGAGCGTATTCCACAGTGATGTCTTTGTAGGCAAGAACCCGATTACCGGAAAACTTTATATAAGCCCGGTCTTTGATACATCATACAGTCCTGCTTTACAGGGCGACCGGAAAAAGAAGGGTGTATCCAGGATCCATGTGATTGGCGGTGGTGGTGCGGCATCACCCATAATCAGCCTGCTAAGCAGGCATGGTTACAGGGTTTCCTGCGGCGTTGTAAATACTTTTGATACGGATCTTGCCACGGCGCAGATGCTTGAAATACCTTATGTGACGGAAGCGCCATTTTCTCCGGTAAGCGATGATTCAAGGGACAAAAACCTGAAGTTTATCCGTTCATCAGACGTGGTTATACTTCCTCCGGTCGAGTTCGGGCATGGAAATTTTTCAAACCTGCTATCGGTAAAGGATGCCCTTGAGCTGGGTAAGAAAGTGATGATAATGGATGCAAAGGATATCGAGAGCAGGGATCATACAGGGGGTAAAGCTACGGAGCTTTATAAAAAGTTGAAGGAGACAGGTGCCATCACAGTAAATTCATCAGGTGAGTTGCTTGATAAGCTGGGCTGATCCTGCCTGGAGGTTGAATTGAAGTTATCTCTTGAAAAAGAAAGAAGGCTTATAAAAACCCGAAGGGAAGAGTCCAACACATTTCAGTGCGTGGATGAATGGTATTAACAATCAAGCGGAAATTGGACCTGGTCATGTAGATTTTAGGATATTCAGTAAGAGTGCATTTATAATAAAATTTAAAATGAAGGAATACGGTTCACAATATTTTAAAGCGAAAGCCCTGATGGTGCAGGGTACATCCTCACATGTCGGTAAAAGTATTACAGTTGCAGCCCTCGGAAGGATATTGCTGCAGGATGGTTTTAAGGTATGCCCCTTTAAATCACAGAACATGGCCCTTAACTCCTATATAACATCTTCCGGAGGGGAGATGGGCAGGGCCCAGGTGGTACAGGCGGAAGCATGCGGCCTAAAACCGGAAGTCTATATGAACCCCATCCTTATAAAACCCATAGTAGATTCAAGGGCGCAGATAATCTACATGGGACAGGTAGTCAAGAATATGACTGCCCTTGAATATGACAGGAAAAAGAAATTTTACCTTGATGAAATAAAAAAAATAATTGCCGGCCTCAAAAAGAAGTTTGATTTTGTTATTATAGAAGGTGCGGGAAGCCCGGCAGAAATAAACCTCCTGAAAAATGATATTGTAAATATGAGTGTGGCAATTGCTGCATCTTCCCCTGTCATACTTGTGGGAGATGTGGATCGGGGAGGTGTATTTGCAAGCTTCTACGGGACAGTAAAGATTCTTCCCTTTACCTACAGGAAATACATTAAGGCCCTTCTTATTAATAAATTCAGGGGTGATATAAGGCTTCTTGAGCCGGGAAATGATTATATTTCAAGGAAACTAAGGTTACCGGTCCTCGGTACGATTCCTTATTACCGGGATATCCATATAGAGGAGGAGGACTCGGTCAACCTTGAAAGAGAGAGGTATAAGAAGAATTTCTTGAAATCCACAAATGATAATGACGTCCGGGGTAACCTGATTATAGGAATAGTCTACCTCCCACATATCTCGAATTTTACTGATTTTAATGCCCTTGAACTGGAACCAGGGGTCAGCCTGGTATATGCAGGAAACAGGGAGGAGCTCAGCAACCTTAAACCCCACATTATAATAATACCCGGCAGTAAGAGCACAATAAGCGACCTTATATACCTCAGGGAATCCGGACTGGAATCCGAAATAAGGAAACAAAATAAAAATGGGGCGATGGTAATAGGCATCTGCGGCGGTTACCAGATGATGGGAAATATGATAAATGACAAATATAAAAGTGAGTCAGAAGGTCATGATAGCATAAAAGGTATGGGCCTCCTGGACATAAGTACCGTTTTTTTAAAGGAAAAAAATACCTTTCAGACCTCTTTCGAGTTTTGTACTAAAACACTGGACCGCTTGCAGGTTTTAAGGGAAAGAGTGGAAAGGTATGCCAGCCAGGACATCCAATGCGGGAAAATGAGTGGTTACGAGATCCATATGGGCGTATCAAAAGCCGAAGGCAAAAAAAATAACGGGTTAAAACCGCTGTTTAAAATAACAGGGCGCGGTGGCCGGCAGGCAAGCCTGGATGAGGGGTTTATAATGCAGGGTCCGGGCAGGCAGGGACTGGTGCTCGGAACCTATATTCATGGAATATTTGATAATTTCATATTCAGGAAGGCTATTATTGATCTTGCAGCGAGTTTGAACGGATTAAAAGTTATTAAAGACGGCCACAGGATGCTGTCTTACAGGGATTTCAGGGAGGCCCAGTACGACAGGCTTGCCCGGCTGTTTCGTGAAAATATGGATATGAAATCATTTTATAAAATACTTGCCCGGGGGATATAGTGATTTTAATCCTTGTGATAAGAAGGGCCCCGTGAGGGGATTATTAAAATATAATTCGGGAGTTAGCGGAGGAAATATTGAGTTCAGGAGAGATACACCAAAAAAAAGACAATGCAGACAGCCCTGAAAAGAACCGGGGCCTGGTAATAGTAAACACCGGGGATGGTAAGGGAAAAACAACTTCGGCCCTGGGTATGGCACTGAGAGCTGCAGGCCACAAACAGAAAGTGCTGATACTCCAGTTTATAAAGGGTACATGGAATACCGGGGAAAAAAAGATCCTTGGCAACCTTACCCCATATATCCGTATGGAGCAGCTGGGCCGGGGTTTTATACATTTTAAGGATGGAAAGCCGGAAATTCCGGATAGTTACATGGGGAATATCTTACGCTCCCTGTCTTATACTGAAAAGATGGTGAAGAGTGGATCATACGATATGATTATCCTTGACGAGATAATAAACATGGTGTCCTATGGATTGATAGAAGAGGATGATTTGATTAGACTTATTAAAGACAAGCCAAAAAAGCTGTGCATGGTATTGACCGGGAGAGGTGCATCAGAGAAAATAATAGAGATTGCGGACACAGTGTCGGAAATGAGGGAGATAAAACATGCATACCGGAAAGGCATCAAGGCAAGGAAGGGTATAGAATATTAAAACTGGTGAAGAAGACAGCATCAGTATAGATAAAAATGTTTAAATAAAAAAAATTTTTAAACTAAATACCTGATATCCATATAACGTGAAAGGATCTTTTATGGAATGTAAAAAAAACAGGAATCTTACATACTGTAATTGTACTTATGAGCCCTGCTCCCGCAAGGGAATATGCTGCGAGTGTATAGCATATCACCGCAGTCTTGGTGAGCTTCCGGCCTGTTATTTTGATGAAAAGGCCGAAAGGACCTATGACAGGTCAATTGAAAATTTCGTCAGGTTAAACAGCCGGTAGCAGCGGTACTGTGGAAACCTGGCAATCATATGTTTTATGTATTATTTTGAGTGTCTACAGGTAAGTCCGTGATATGTATGTAATATACCAATCTGATTTTAAAACAGCAATCGGCAGGTTATATTATTTATGGAGGAACGGTGCCGGCGCTTCCGGTACCGAAGAGGGGGCCGCTTTAGCGAAAATAAAAATAATATATCTCGGCACGAATCAGGAATCCCTTATTGCATATTTAAAAAAGATAAAGGGTGCTCCGGGGCATCCTGAAAATTATGGCATAGTTAGAAGAAAATCCCCTGAAATTGAAAGAAAGATAAACCTGTATCTTGAAAATGGCCGCCTGGTAACCGGTATTGAACCGGAGTTCCTCTCGGGGTCAAAATTTGAAAAAAAGATCTGGGATACTGCATGTGGGATACCCTCTGGCACAACAATAAGCTATGGAAGACTTGCCGGTATGGCTGGTTTCCCTTCAGCGGCAAGGGCTGCCGGCAGCGCCCTTGGTAGAAATCCTGTAATAATAATTGTCCCCTGTCACCGGGTGATAAGAAATGACGGAAGCATGGGGGGCTTTTCTTCGGGAAAAGCTATTAAGGAAAAGCTCCTGCGGATTGAAGCTGCGGTCAAAATGAATATATAAAAAGGATATATTTATCTTTATTTTCAGCCGGCTGCAAGAATTCCTGTAGATTTCAATACAGTATTTATCTAATTTCCTCGTATTTTAATAATATAAAGGCAGGAAATAGCCTTACAGGAGACATTTCCGGCACTTACTTTAAATATTGATGTTCCAATAGTAAAAGATAATAATATGTTAATTATTGTAATATAATATAATACTGGACTATGAATATTTATACAGCATTAATAATAGCTAATATAGTAATTTGTTTTGGTATTTGCGCTGTTACAATAAGGCGTATAAATTTTGTTGGGGCAAAACAGCTGCTTTTCCTGATAATAGCACTGACCATTTATTCCCTGGGATATCTATTTGAAGTTTTAAGTCCGGCTCTCGAGAATAAGATAATCTGGTACAACATCGAATATTTCGGGATTGCGACAATACCATTCTTATGGCTGGTTTTTGCATTTAAATATACTGGTTTTGAATGGCTGCTGTCAAAAAAATGGTTATTTATTTTTGCACTGATACCGGTGATTACAATTATCATGGTATGGACGAATAAATACCATGGTTTGATGATTGAAGTACTGGGAATATCCACCGCAGGTGCCCTGCCTGAAATACTTAAAATCAACGGCCCATGGTACTGGGTCCAGGTATCTTATTCTTACCTTCTTATATTTTCCGGATCGGTCATATTGCTTAAATCAGTTTTCAGCCTTCCGCCTTTTTATATTAAAAGGGGGGCAATCTTGATTCTGGGTTCATTGATTCCATTTGTGGGTAGTGCATTATATATATTTAAATTGGCGCCTGTTAAGTCATTTGACTTTATCCCCTTATTCCTTGGTGTAAGCGGTGTTTTATTAACATGGAGTTTATTTAAGATCAAGGTTTTCCAGATTGTCCCGATAATCAGGGACATGATATTTGACTACATGAAATACGGTTATCTTGTTACAGACAATGAAGGCAAGATTATTGATGCAAACAAATATGCGCAAAGAATTCTTGATTTTAATATCAGGTCCTTAATAGGATATGATGTTGTAAAATTTTTCAGTGACCGGGATTTATTAAATAATTTATATACTTACAATGGAGCCTACCCGGACCGTAGCATTAATAATGGTATTGGGGGCTTTCAAAAACCAGTTGTCCGGGGGCCAGTTTTCTTTACCGGCGGAGATAAAAAAAGCACCGGTGGGGAAAGGACATCAATGTGGTCAAGAACATTTTCTTTCACTGAAGATGACCGGGAATTAAAGATAAGATACCGTGATTTTATAAATAGTTTTAAGGGTAAGTCCCAGGTTTTGATAATTAACCCGGAGAATAAGGATTTGAAAAAATTCATTTCGGTTTCCCCGGTACCAATTGAAAAAAACGGGAGGAATTTATCGGGTTTTTTATTTGAATTGCAGGATATTACAGAAAGCAAAATCATCGAGGAAAGATTATACAGTTCGCGAAAAAAAATAGAAACCATAAATAAGATTATTTATGGAATAAGTATCAGTGAAAATACTTTAGATGTTTTTACAAAGATAAGCGATACCGTAAAAAAATTGCTTGGATTTGAATATACAGGTTTTTTCCAATATAATTCAAGAGTGCTTGAAAAGATGTTTGTATCCAGGCCCGTGATTAAAAAAATCTTTGATAATAGTTTTTTCTATAATGAAGCTTTTAAACATTTTAAAAGGGGGGAATTTAGGTTCATAGATGTTTCAGGAGCTCCGGAAAATTACAGGTTTTTGAGTGAATATATCAGGGGTATCCGTTCAATTCTTTTTATTCCGGTTGAAAATATAGGGTTGTTTATATTTTTTGCAGCTGGCAGTGAGAAAATGGACGAAGAGAATATTGACATATGCGGGCTCCTTGCAAACCAGAGCGTTGTAGTTTTAAAAAGGATATGGCTCCAGAAGTCCCTGAAAGCCCAGGCTGAAAGGGATCCCCTTACGGGAGTATATAATAGAAGATAT
>JAFGDA010000132.1 GCA_016932375.1 Actinomycetota bacterium
ACGGCTGCTTCTGCCTTTCCCCGGAAATTGGAGTCTATTGTCCCGGTTATATTTTCTACCTGAACCACTTCAAGGCCGGCGCTGATTCCTATGCCCCTGATAAGATCGACTGCGGAAATAACAGCTCCCTCCTGCCCGTACTTTTCGTAAAAACTATCAAGCGCAGGTTTCCTGCCCTGCCCCCAGAACCATATGGAATTTGCCGGTCTTTTTCCCTCTTTTATCCTTTTTATGTTTACGGGATGATTTTCAAGGAAACGGCTGCTCCTTACCATCAGGTCCATAAGGATTTCGCTGCCAGGTCCTTCAGGCAGGTAACCTGCAATTTTTTTGTCAAGGATATCGTGGGGCGGAGTAAGGTCCAGGTCATCACTGCCACCCTTCCAGACCATTACGTGCCTGTAGCTCACTCCTGCATGGAAACTTATCTCTTTTGTGGAAAGTTCCTTACTGAGATCCTTTATTATGGCCCCTGACTGGCTGCCCGGTATCTCACCTGCGCTGTAATCAATCATGGTCCTCGAGGCATAATCGGCTTCACCTGAAAGGGTCACAAGGTTACACCTGAAAACCACATCTTCCGGAGACAAATTTATCCCCATGCTTATCGCTTCGAGGGGCGACCTGCCGGTATGGTATATGCGGGGGTCAAACCCCATTACCGAAAGGTTTGCAGTATCGCTTCCCGGGGACATCCCGCCGGGTATCGTCTTTGCCATCCCCATCAGGGAAAAAGGCGCCATGCTGTCAAGGACAGGGGTCCGGGCATATTCAAGAGGGGTCTTTCCCCCCAGCTCATCCAGCGGATAATCTGCCACGCCATCCAGGATCACAGTAATATACTTCATAGAAAATCTCCATCCTTTAAAGGAAAATATCAGATATCATCTGCCTTATGACCCATTTTCCCAATAATTGTTAAAAACTGCGGCTGTTTTTCTCAAAGACCCCCGGGCGTTATCAGTGATGAACCATAAAAACCTTCAAGGTAATACCGGGTGCAGCACCTTTTATCCTGCATGTTATTACATATGCCGCCAGATATATACTGCATTGTTGCATACAGCCATGTCAAATCCATGTGTTTCAGCCGGATATGTCCAGTATTGAAGCCACCACGTCTTTCATCTGTTCCACCCTGCAGGACTTCCTGTGAAGGATTTCCCTTGAAGATATCCCTGCTATGCTTTCCGGTACCTTAATACCCGACATCCCTGAAAGCACGTCAATAAGCTTAAATTCATCCATACCGCAATACCTGCTGTCTAAAGCCCCTGCAACACTTCCGGGGAACTTGAAAGGACTGGCCGTAGAGGCTATTACCGCAGGCCTTCTGTCATTTGTTTCCTCAAGATATTTAAGGTAAACATTATAGCCTACTGCCGTGTGCGTATCTATGAGATAGCCATAATTTTCAAATACAAGTTTTATGGTCCTGAAGGTTTCAGAGTCTGTGGCAAATCCGCCCTGGAAACATGAAAGGCCTTTTCTCATATTTTCGTCTATCTCAAAAATACCCTTTGTTGCCAGATCGCCTGTAAGTTTCCTGACCAGCCGGGGGTCCTTCCCTGACAGGTCAAAAAGGAGCCTTTCAAGGTTGCTTGAAACCAGTATATCCATGGAGGGAGAACTTGTGGCCACAAGATTTCTCCTGCGGTCATAAATGCCCGTATTTATAAAATCGTAAAGGACGTTGTTTTCATTTGAAGCACAGATAAGCATGTTTACCGGGATACCCATTTTTTTGCTGTAATAAGCCGCCAGGATATTCCCAAAATTCCCGGTAGGCACAACTATATTGATTTTTCCATCCGGCCCGATGCCCCCATTTTTTAATATTTCAAGATACGAGTGGACATAATACACTATCTGGGGAATAAGGCGGCCTGCATTTATGGAATTTGCAGATGAAAAGGCAAAACCTGATTCTTCCATCCTCTTATTGAACTGCGAATCGTTAAAAAGGTCTTTAACGCCTCTCTGGGCATCATCAAAATTCCCCTCAATGGCTATGACATATGTATTTTCCCCTTTCTGTGTGGTCATCTGTCTTTCCTGGATCCTGCTTACCCCATCCTCAGGGTAAAAAACAATAATCCTTGTGCCCTCTACATCCGCAAAACCCTCAAGGGCTGCCTTCCCGGTATCTCCCGAAGTGGCCGTAAGGATTACGATTTCTTTCTTTATCCCCAACTTTGCAGCCGCGGCCTTTAAGAGATGCGGCAGGACTGTAAGCGCAAGATCCTTGAAAGCAAGGGTGGGCCCGTGAAAAAGCTCCAAAAAATAAGCCCCGCCCTTTCTGGCAAGCGGCGCCACGAGGGGATGATCAAACTTTTCTCCGTATGCCCTGCTTACCGCGTTCCTTATATCCATTTCACCAAAATCAGGCATATACAGTGCCATTATATATCCAGCAAGGGACCTGTAATCCATACCAATCAATTGATCAAGCTGCCCACCGATGTCAGGGATCGATGACGGTACATAAAGCCCACCATCAGGAGCAATACCCCTGACTATGGCTTCAGCTGATTCAACCCGGGGAGCCTTCCCCCTCGTACTCAAGTATGTGAATCCAGGCATAACCGTTTCTCCAGTTTTAAAAAGTATAAAATTATTTGAGATCTTCAACCCTTATGGTATTCCGTACCCTGTTTACCACATCAAGGTGAGAGATCTCTTCAATGGCATTATGGAAATCCCTGTTTATGACTTCATGGGTGATAAACACCAGGCTTGCCCTTCCCTGCTCATCGGTCTGTTTCTGTATCATACTGTTGATGCTAACCCTGTTATCCCCGAACACCTTTGCAATTTTTGCCAGCACACCCGGCCTGTCAACAGCATCCATCAGTATATAGAATTTTGACAGGGTCTCCTCAATGGGCTTGATGGCTTTCTTTTCGAAACATGTACAGCCAAATATGATCCCCTTTTTATCACGGTCAAATTGCCTGGCAACATTTATTATATCTCCCACTACCGAACCTGCGGTAGCCCTGTCGCCGGCCCCTCTCCCGTAACTCATCACCCTGTCAATATATTCCCCGTATACGTATACAGAATTAAAAACATCCTCCGTGGAAGCCAGTATGTGATTTAGCGGAATAAGGGCAGGGTGAACTCTCGCAGATATTCTTCCGTCTTCTTCGGTACCAATTGCGAGCAGCTTGATCCGGTATCCCATTTCCACGGCATTATTTATATCATCAGAAGTGATACCGGTTATGCCTTCACGATAAATATCTTCAGGGGCCACCCTTGAATTGAAGGCAATCGAAGAAAGTATTGCAAGCTTATATACGGCATCGTAACCCTCAATATCAGATGATGGATTTGCTTTTTCTGCATATCCGAGTTCCTGGGCCATGGCAAGCGATTTTTCAAACGGTAGGCCGTCCTTCTCCATCCTTGTAAGTATGTAGTTCGTGGTTCCGTTCACGATCCCCACTATCTTTGTAATCCTATCCGAAGCAAGGTTTGTTTTAAGAGGGCCTATTATCGGTATTCCACCAAGGACGCTGGCCTCAAAAAGAATATCAACATTACTGCTCTCAGCAGCCCGGAAGAGCTCGGAACCCCTGCTGGCCACCATATCCTTATTTGCAGTCACCACATATTTACCTGCCTTAAGGGCTGCTGTGACAAATCCAAAGGCTGGTTCCACTCCGCCTATAAGTTCCACCACAATATCTATGTTATCATCATTTATGACATCAAGGGCGTCGGCGCTTACGGATATTCCATCAATGTTTCCGAGGGATTTTAGTTTTTCAGGGTCTTTTTCTGCAATCCTTATAACATTCAGTTTCTTACCGGTCTTTTTTTCTATATAATCCTTCCGGTCCCGTAGAATCCCGAATACACATGCTGCAATATACCCAAAACCGATCATCCCTATGTTTATGTCACCGGGACTTTTATTATCAATCTCCATATAACCTCTTATCTCTAATTGTTAAATCATTATATGCCTGCCGTTCAATCCACAGGCGGCTTTTGCCTTCTTCCACAGCAACTACCGCATTCATGGGCTGACCATTGTAATTGGATGCCATGGAATAACAATAGGCACCTGTGGTGCCGACAACTATAAAATCACCGCTTTTTAACTGCGGCAACCTTATATCGTCTATTATCACGTCCCCGCTTTCACAATGCTTGCCTACGATTGAATAATTCCTGATATCCTCCTCATTGCAACTTTTTATGTCTTCCATCCTGTTTGCAAGGTAAGCATGGTATTTTGCCCCGTAAAGTATGGGCCTTATATTATCCGACATCCCCCCGTCGATAGCAGCATAATTCCTTATATCCTTAATTTCCTTTACCGCTCCCACTTCGTAAAGGGTAACTCCGGCATTTCCAACTATCGATCTTCCCGGCTCAAGATAAAGCTTATCTATACCATGGCTGAATTTTACACTATATTTTTTTACTGCATCATAAATGACCCCTGCAAGGTCGCCAATGGACGGGGGCCTGTCTTCCGGAACATATTTCACACCGAGGCCTCCCCCTATATCAAGGTGGGCCAGGCTTATCCCGAGCTCTTCTTTCACCCGTGCCATAAATTTTATCATCACTTCCACCAGCCTGTCATAGCAGGAAATATTAAATATCTGGGATCCGATATGCGCATGGATCCCTTTAAGCTTCAGGTTACCCGACCCTGAGGTTATCTTTATTGCCTCAAGGGCATCCTGCCCGTTTATTGCAAAGCCGAACTTTGATTCCTGGTTTCCCGTCTGTATATATTCATGGGTGGATGCCTTTACGCCCGGAGTTATCCTTATCATAATATCCTGCCTTATGTTCCTCTCCCGGCATATATCCGCAAGCATCTGCAGCTCATGGAAATTATCAACTACAAATACCCCGACTTTACTGTCAAGCCCCGAGACTATTTCTGCATAAGACTTGTTGTTCCCATGGAATAATATCTTTTCCGGCGGGACCCCCGCATTCAATGCGATATAAAGCTCCCCACCGGTTGACACATCCATACCCAGCCCATATTCTGATACAAGCTGGGCCATGGCTGTACAGGTGAAAGCTTTCGACGCATAGATTATCCCTGTTTCGAGATCCGGGTACCCGAAATATTTCCGGTAATCTTCCATCTGCCTTCGCAGGGTCGCCAGGTCAATTATATATAATGGCGTACCGTATTTCTTCCCGAGAGATATGACATCACAACCGCCTATCACAAGATGCCCGCCGGCATCTACTTTTGAAGTAACCGGAAGAAGCATTGTCCCCTCTTTCCTTATATTTTTTATTTCCTAAATCCATGCAACATCCCTGTTTTTTTGGCAATTCAGCGCAATGTTACCACAGATACATCAATCAGCACCGGTCTTCACATCTTTTCCGGTGCGCTGATGCCGAGCAGGCCCAGTGCATTTTTTATCACTACCCCTGCCGTCAGGGCTAAAAAAAACCGGTCCATATTTACAACAGGGAAACTGCCTGTTTCATCCAGTATCCTGTAATTATTATAAAAATAATGAAACTCTCCTGCCAGGCGGTAAAGATACTGGGCTATGATGTGGGGGGCATTGTTTATGCAGCTGTTATAAACTGCATCGGGATATAAGATAAGTACCTTTGCCAGGTTCTTTTCCGCCTCACTTTCAAGCCTCATTTCACCGGGATCGTAGCCTTCAGGAGAAAAATTATCCAGGTCCAGATTCTGCGGACCTGCTTCCCTGATTTTTTTCATTACGCTCTTTATCCTTGCATGGGCATACTGGATATAATAGACAGGGTTATTATTCGACTTTTCCTTTGCCAGCCCTATATCGAAATCCACCGGCGTGTCGAAGGAACTTGCCGCAAAAAAATACCTGACTGCATCGCTTCCAACTTCTTCGATAAGATCCTTTAAAGTATGGATCTTGCCTTTTCTTTTCGACATTTTAAGCGTTTTACCGTCTTTAACCAGGTTTACCAGCTGTCCTATTATTATCGTGAGCCTGCTTTCTTCAAGCCCGAGCGCTTTTCCTATTGCCATAAGCCTGTCGACATACCCGTGATGGTCGGCCCCCAGGATGTACAAAATCCTGTCATAACCCCTTTTTTTCTTATCTGCAAGGTACATGATGTCCGATGCAAAATAAGTTGGCTGTCCATCACTTCTAATTACTACCCTGTCCTTTTCGTCACCAAACCGGGAGGACCTGAACCACCAGGCTCCCTCCTTCCCATATAGAAGCCCGTCTTTCTTTAGTCTGTCGATAGTCCTGTTAAAATTGCCGTTCCGGTACAGTGAACTTTCATAAAACCAGTTGTCAAATTCCACCCCCATCATTTCAAGGGTGGCGCCTATAAAAGATACCATTATCCCTATTATCTTTTCCCCGAAAGATTCTTTGCTGGCCCCGGTAGTTCCTTCAGGATCTTCCAAAAATTCTTTACCGTACTGTTTTATTAATTCCCTTACTGCCCGGGATACTGTCTCCCGGGGATATCCGTCTTCCGGGTAAGGAATTGCAGTTCCAAAATTTTCAAGGTACAGTACCCTTGAGCACTCAATAAATTTTTCTGCCTGGGTCCCGGAATCATTTACATAATATTCCCTGAAAACCCTGTATCCATTGGCCGCATAGATATTTGCCAGGCTGTCACCAAGGGCACCCCACCGTCCATGCCCGATGTGCAGGTCCCCGGTGGGATTGGAGCTGACATATTCCAATTGTATGGCCGTATCTCTACCGCTGTCGTTCCTGCCATAATCACCTCCAAGCCTGGTAATCCCTGCAAGGGATTCTGCCATAAATCCCGGATCAATAGAAAAATTTATAAAACCCGGCTCCACGACATCTATATTACTAATCTCATGCCACCCGGAAAGTATTTCACCTTTGATATCACCGGCTATTACCATAGGGGATTTTTTCAATACCGGTGCAAGCACAAGGGCTGCATTGGTAGAAAGATCCCCAAATTTTTTATTATTGGGTTCCTCAACCTTTATCCCTTTCAGGCCTGCTGCATCGCCTGTACTTTCACCAAGGCTTTTTATAAGCTTTTCTTTTAAATAATTTATAAGCATAAGAATCCTTTTAATTGATAAACCACCCTGAAGCGGCAATTATGGCTTTTGATTATTGGAGCCGACGACCGGACTTGAACCGGTAACCTGCTCATTACGAATGAGCTGCTCTACCAATTGAGCTACATCGGCTGGTTTCCGGGCGCCCCTTCCATTATTTCCTGTGGCCGGCAGCTGAATCATCTTCTTCAATCCCCTGGCCTCCCTCATCATAATCAACCCCATAGGGTTCCGGTTCTTCCTTCAATTCCACTCTCTCGTTTGTGACCTCTACTTCAGCAAGGGGTATGGATTTCCTGGCCTGGTTTTCGAACTCCACAACAAGCGATTCCTTCAACGGTTCGTAACCACATACTACCCCGGCGCCGTTAGAGGTCTTTACCTTGATTCCCCTTTCCGGGGCCTTTTCCATAAACTTTCTGTAGGAATCATATTCATAATTAAGGCAGCACATTAGTCTTCCGCAGATACCAGATATCTTGAGTGGGTTGAGGGGCAGGTTCTGGTCCTTGGCCATTTTTATTGATATTGATTCAAAGTCCGTTAAGAAACTCTTGCAGCAAAGGTCCATGCCGCAGGGGCCAAGACCACCTATTATCTTGGCTTCGTCCCTTACACCTATTTGCCTGAGCTCTATCCTTATCTTAAAATAGGATGCAAGCTCCTTTACCATCTCCCTGAAGTCCACCCTTTTTTCTGCGGTAAAGAAAAAGATCATCCTGCTCTTGTCAAACATTACATGAACCTCAACAAGTTTCATGCTTAATTTATGCCTATGGGCAAGCTCATCAAACTTGGAATATCCCTCTTTTTCCTTTCCCCTGTTTAGCTCATCTATTGAAAGATCATAGTATGTTGCTTTTCTCACTACCTTGTTCAGGGGGGCAGTGATATCATGTTCTTTTATCTCAACTTCGGGAATAACTACTTCCCCTATTTCAAGTCCTTCATCAATGCGGCATATCACCTTATCACCCACTGCAGTATTTATTCCCGCAGGGTCATAATAATGAACCATGTCATTCTTTTTAAACATTATCCCTACTATAAGTCCCATGTCTGCTCACCTGTTTATCCATATCATATACTGGATCTGCAGGAATATGCTGTCGAGGGCAATTTCCGGGTTAACGGAATAGTGCAGGTTTGACCTGTTCCTTTCGACATTTCCCAGTATATGAAAAATTTTTTCTATTTTAACATTTTTTACCATTTTATTAATAAAAAACCAGTTATGCTTAAAATTCAGGCTTTCTTCGGTTGCTCCCAGCCCAACCGCCAGGATATCCTCAAGCCAGGCTGATATTATATCAAAAACTTTTCCCATACCCAACTTCCTGAATTTTGCCATCTTCCTTATATTTTTAGACTTTATGGTATCAACATATTTCTTTATATCAGGCTGCTCATAGCTGCTTTCCTTTATCCTGTCAACCTCCCTGTCCAGGCTGGACTTTACGCCTGCTTCCATTTTTTTTATTATTTCAAGTATGCGTATTGTAAGATCCACACCAACTGAACCAGGTTTCCCCCTCTTCTCAATTATACTTTTTATGCCAGCGTCCAGTATTTTTTCAAGAATCGAAAAATCCTCCCCACCTGTCATATCCTGGCTGATTTTAAAATTCCAGCTGTAAACCAGGCATCTTGACACAACCGTGGGGAGCATCATGGAAATATCTTCAGCAAGCAGTATAAAAACAGAATCTTCATCCGGAGGGTCCTCAAGGGTTTTAAGCAGCCGGTTGGATGCAGCGGGATTTATCAGTTCCGCTTCTTTTATTATGCAGATCTTCTTTCCCGGCCCGCTTGAGGTCAGGGACATGAAGTTCTGAAGCTTCATTATCTCTTCCTTTATTAATATGCTGCCCTCCGGTTCCACAACGATCATGTCTGGATATACTCCCTTAAAGGTAGCCTTACAGATGCTACAGGTCCCGCAGCCGCCTCCAGGACAGTTTATTGATGCGGAAAAAGCAAGGGCAAGATTGTAAAGAAGATCCATGCTGTTTCCTGTAAAGAGATAGGCATGGGAAATGCTGCCCGTACTGAGGCTGCCATTAAGGAGCTTCCTATTGGATTGGTTTTTTATGTCCTCTTCAAAAAAATCAAGACTGTCCAGGTTATATATTTTCACCTGCTTAAAAGCCCGTCCACCTTCTCTTTTATAATGCTTGAGATCGTACCGATATCCCTGCTTCCGTCAATCACAGTTATCCTGCCTGGAAATTTTTCCGCCAGGGACAGGTATCCCCGGTATATCTTTTCCTTGAACTGTTCCTTTTCCGATTCAATACGGTCCTTTGGTTTATAGTTGTCTTTAAACCTTTTTTCTCCTTTATCCACTTCAAGGGAAAGAAGGAAAGTGATATCCGGCTGCAGTCCACCGGTAGCCCACAGGCTGAGGTCCGTTATCCAGCCTGACCCGAGGCCCCTTGCAATTCCCTGATAAGCGATGGTTGAATCAAAAAACCGGTCACATATTACTATCTTACCTTCAGACAGGGCAGGTGATATCACCCTTGAAACCAGCTCCGCCCGCGAAGCTTCAAAAAGAAGCGTCTCGGCCCGGTAGCTCATACCTGTATTGTTTTTATCCAGCAAAATATCCCTTATTTTATTGCCGACGGGGGTTCCGCCCGGCTCGATGGTGCTTATAACCTCAAAGCCCCTGCCTTCAAGATATTTTTCAAGGAGCCCTATCTGTGTCGTTTTTCCCGACCCGTCCAATCCTTCAAATGTTATAAACAATCCCCTCATAATTTTAAAAAAACTATTATAAAAATACCAACCGATTTAAACCGCTGATTTTCAACTATCTTCTGCACCTGATTCAGAAAGTTATATAAAGTACCGGAAGAAAATCCTTAAAAGCCTGATATCCTCCTTGCCTCTTCAATGACCCTTAAGTAGATTTCTTCCTTCAACCTGAAACCCTTTTTAATCAAAGCCTCCAGGATCTTTATCAGCCTGTTAAAATCTATTTCTTTCATTATCAGTAATTTTAATAAAATATACAATGTACCCCTGGGAATCAGCCCCATGACAATCGCTGCCGCCCTGCCCGGCGCATCGTCTATCAGCACTTCTTTTATATCTTTATCCCTGGCAAGGATAAGCGTTGCCTCCTCTCCCCTGTCCAGTTCTATGGGAATATCCATGGTTTTTTTTACCTCGCATACCTCGATCCATCCTGCTACAATCTCTTTTTCTATTATAAGGGCGTCTACCTTTTTCAATTTTTTCCCGTTATCGACCACCTCTATCCTGGCTTCCCTGGAAATATAAATTTTTTTATATGTTTTCTTTACCAGATCCATCTGTCCTGCTATGGCAAGATATATGAGAGGGGCCGCATTTGAGACTATTTCATTCATTCAGGCTCCCAATCTCCCTGCTTAAGTTTTCAAGGGTATAAGGAACGTAAACAGATCTTTTCGCAGTTTCATCGATTACCTGCCACAGGGACATCTCGCATCTTTTTGCAACCTGCCATAAAGAAATCTTACCTTCCTCATATTCTTTTAATGATTTATCCATAACCCATTCACGGGCTGACTTTATAAGGAATCTCCTGAGTATCGTGGATCTATCCATACCTTCTTCCCCTGCTATATCATCAATCAATTTTACCAGTTTGTCATCCACTCTTGTAGTTATGGTAACGGGCATTTTACACCTCCGTATTAAATTTATTCATTTTAATATATAACAGGCATGCAGTAAAAGTCAATAAAGTACTTTGCATCAGCATAAAAATTTTATTACAATATGCTACAGAAAGGGAGTTAATTGATGAGTATTTATAAAACAATTATTTCAAGAAGAACTATTAGAAAATTTAAACAAAAAGACATATCAGTTGATGCTCTAAAGAGATTTGTAAATGCAGGCAGGCTTGCTCCATCAGCAAGGAATTTGCAGCCACTTGAATATTTGATTGTTACAGACAATTCCATAAAAGAAAAAATTTTTAGTACTATCACCTGGGCTGTTTATCTCAAGCCCGGATATAACCCTCAAAGCGGGGAGGAGCCGGTTGCTTATATAATTGTAATTATCAACGATAAAATAGCCCATAAAGCATTCTATCAGTATGATGTCGGCGCAAGTGTTGAAAATATTATTCTATCTGCACTCGAAGAAGGTGTAGGCTGCTGCTGGATAGCATCATTCAAGAAAGATAAATTAACAAAAATCTTAAAAATTCCTGAAGGATATTCCATAGATTGCGTGCTTGCACTTGGTTACCCGCTCGAAAATCCAACATCTGTAGATATAGAAAAAGAAGGTTCAATAAAATATTGGAAGGATCCTGAAGGAAGGCTCACAGTTCCAAAAAGAAAGCTTGAAGATATAATGCATTTAGACATTTTTAAAAAAGCCTGAAAGATTAGCAATATCCTCATTTTCTAAATTATTTTTGAATTCTATTCAAATTTTGAAAGAAATTTCTAAAAACCCCAAACAGAATTTTTACTTCAGAAGGCTTTGGCAACAGGTACAATTCCTGGTCACTGGTCCTAACCACATAAGACTTTAAACCATTAACTCAGGATCACCCCTGCCCGCGCGGGGAACATTATATGCTTTAACTTTTTCAGGGTCACGTTTAAGGATCACCCCTGCCCGCGCGGGGAACATTCTATCCTTAATAAATTACTTGCTTGTTGCGGAGGATCACCCCCGCCCGCGCGGGGAACATTCCCCGTTGCCGTCAAAGTGATGTGTGCTTTCGGGATCACCCCCGCCCGCGCGGGGAACATGCTCCCGGAAACTTCGATGGATATATCAGTTAGGGATCACCCCCGCCCGCGCGGGGAACATGCGATGAACAGCGGTCTTATGTCAAGTTTCTGTGGATCACCCCCGCCCGCGCGGGGAACATGTATATCAATCTCTTAATCTGGTTTATCGTATAGGATCACCCCCGCCCGCGCGGGGAACATTAATGTGTAGTAGGATTAATAAGTTGTAATGAGGGATCACCCCCGCCCGCGCGGGGAACATTACCTCGACCCGTTTGCTGGTAGTGGAACTACAGGATCACCCCCGCCCGCGCGGGGAACATTGCTACTTTATGCAATCGGATATAATCAACTGAGGATCACCCCCGCCCGCGCGGGGAACAT
>JAFGDA010000133.1 GCA_016932375.1 Actinomycetota bacterium
ATTTGCCTTAGAGTTTTTGATAGACGTTCTTAAGATTCCTCTTGAAAAAATCCTTGTTGCCGTTTTTAAAGGAGAAAATGAAATACCTGCTGATACCGAAGCAATAAGATTTTGGAAAGAAAACGGTGTCTCCGATGATAAAATATATCTTTTCGGGAAAAGCGATAATTTTTGGGGGCCTGCTGGAGATACGGGTCCCTGTGGTCCGAGTACGGAGATTTATTATGATTACGGACCCGAAAATGGGTGCGGCAAAGCAGACTGCAGTCCTGCATGCGGCTGTGGGAGGTATCTCGAAATCTGGAATCTTGTTTTTACGCAATATAACTATAATGGGAAAGGCTATTCAGATCTCCCGAAGAAAAATATCGATACGGGAATGGGCCTTGAAAGGATTGCGGCAGTACTTGCCAACAAAACTTCCGTTTTTGATACGCCTCTGTTTAAAAACATAACAGAAACCATAAGTAAAATTTCCGGCCTGCAATTAAAAAAGGAAGGTGATGATGCCGGATATAATGTTGAAAACAATGTTGCAATAAGGATAATTGCCGACCACGTAAGGGCTATTTATTTTCTTATATCCGATGGAGTGATTCCCTCTAATGAAGGCAGGGGATATATATTAAGAAGGATAATAAGAAGGACCATCAGGTTTGGCAGGAAAATCGGCATAGAAGGCTATTTCCTGAATAATATCGGTGAAGCCGTTATAAAAAAATATTCCGGGATTTATCCGGAATTATCTGAAAAAAAAGATTTTTCTTTTAAGCTTGTCCGTGAAGAAGAAAAGAGGTTTTCAAAAACTTTAAACGAAGGAAGCAAGATTCTTCTCCAGAAGATCAAGGAGGCCGGGGAATCCAATAAATCCTTTCTTGATTCCGTGGATGTCTTCAGGCTTTATGAAACTTACGGTTTCCCTGTCGAATTGACAGAGGAAATACTGAGGGAAAACAAACTAGGTATAAATAAGGAAGAATTTAAAAAACTTATGCTAAAGCATATGGAGAAATCAAAGAAAGCCACCGGTTTTGATAAAAAGATTGATGATAAGGCAAAAATTTACCATGAGAAGCTTTCAGGCATGGAAACCGATTTTGAAGGATACCATAAAGAAAAAATAACGACAGATGTTTTATTTCTTATGAAATCTTCGGAAGAAGATCAGTTGATTGATGTTGACACCCTTAAAAAAGGAGAATCGGGCCAGATGATTTTAAAGCAGACTCCTTTTTACGGCGAAAAAGGGGGCCAGATCGGAGACAGGGGGATAATAACGGGCAGCAAAGGTATCTTCAGGGTCAAGGACTGCAGGATACCTGCTGAAAATATTTATATATTGGACGGTTACGTGGAAAACGGTATTATCAGGAAAAATGAGAAAGTAGAAGCCGGAATAGACATTGTTTTCAGGATGGATATAAGCAGGAACCATACTGCAACACATTTACTTCACTGGGCCCTGAGAAATGTTTTAGGCCAGGAAATAAAACAGGCTGGCTCTTATGTCGGAAACGACCGGTTCAGGTTCGACTATTCTTTTTATGGCAGTCCGTCAAGACAAAATATGAAAAAAATAGAGAGATTGGTAAATGAAAAAATCCAGGCTAATGATATTGTAAGGTCATTTGAAACTACCAGTGAATATGCGCATGAAATAGGAGCCATATCTCTTTTTGACGAAAAATACGGAAAGTTCGTAAGAGTAATAGAAATAGATGGCTATAGCAGGGAGCTTTGCGGCGGAACACACGTTAAAAGAACGGGTGATATAGGTATTTTTAAAATAATATCGGATACGAGCATAGGTTCAAATCTCAGGAGAATAGAAGCAGCAACCGGAATGCATGCCTATGATTATCTGACCGAAAAAGAAGAAAAATTATCGGAAATATCTTTAATATTTAATATTGAAGAAAGTATGCTTGCAGATTCACTTTCAGGCATCCGCAAAGAACTTGAGAAAAAGACGCAGGACCTTAATGGAATATCTTCGGAATTCATACAAAACATGATCATAAATAAATTTAATTTCAATAGAAGCGATAAAAATTTAAAGATAATCCATTATAACATTTCCGGAATAAAGAATAGCAGCTATATTGATATAAAATGGATGGGAATTATAGGAGATAACCTTATAGATTATTACGGAGGGAAAAACATTTTTATAACACTTGGCAATGTTATTAACGGAAGGCCTGCAATGATACTGCAGTGTACTGCAGACCTTATCGAAAGAGGCATTGATTGCGGAAAACTTGCCAGGGAGGCAGCCCCCCTTCTGAAAGGCGGCGGAGGAGGAAAACCTCAATTTGCACAACTTGGAGGTTCCGAAACTGATTCGCTTGACAAGGCCCTGGAATTTGCACAGAACAAAGTGAAAAAGCTTGCAGGTGCATAAAATGAAAATAATGGGGCTTGACATAGGTGAAAAAAAAATTGGAATTGCGGTTTCGGATATCGATGAAAAACTTGCAATACCATTGTCGGTAATCGATATTGACAATAAAATTACATACAACCTAAAAAAATTAATAGAAACCAATGGTATAAAAACCATAATAGTCGGAATGCCCTATACTTTGAGAGGTGAGATGGGGCAGCAGGCGGATAAGG
>JAFGDA010000134.1 GCA_016932375.1 Actinomycetota bacterium
AATAATTATGGCTTTAAAAGGATTTCCACGAAATTTCAAACCACTGGACCTGTTGACAGAAGAGCAGATAGAGTTTATTTACAGAGGTGTTTTAGCCATATTGCAGGAAACCGGGATTAGATTCAAGAGTGAAAAAGCTCTCAAATTGTTTAAGAAAAATGATTGCATTGTGGATGACGAGACTATGATAGTTAAGTTCCCCCCGTATTTAATAGAAGAGTGTATCAGGAAGACGCCAAGTACTTTCCATTTTAAATCCAGGGATCCGAAAGATGATCTTGAAATAGGAGGTAATGTCACTTATTTCTCAGCTACCCCTGGTATGAATACCGTGGATCTGGAAACATGGGATTTCAGGAAAGCTACAAGAAAAGAAACAACAGATGCTCTTCTGGTACTGGACTCGCTGGAAAACGTGCATTTCTTAACTCCGTACACTCCATATTTTGGGTTTGAAGGTGTGGAGGAAGTAATGGCCATACCTGAGATGGTGGCCGCAAAAATCAGGTATACCACTTTATGCCAGATTGCAGGTTACCAGAAAGATTGCGAGATATTCAATATACAGATTGCCAATGCTTCAGGTGCGGAAATACAGGGGATGATGGAAGTCTCATCTCCATTGATGTTTGACGGAGATGCTGTTGAATCTGCAATAAGACATGTGGAAGCCGGGTTCCCAATTCATATAGCTTCAGGCCTAGTTATGGGCGGGTCTTCTCCGGTAACCACTACTGCATCTGTTGCTGTCAGTACAGCTGAAATTTTAAGTGGTATAACATTTGTTCAGTTACTGAAACCAGGGACCAGGATAATAGCGGTTAATTTTATTTTCCCGCAGAACATGGTTACGGGTTCTCCATTTTTCGGGAACATTGGAATATCTTTACAGTTGTCAGCGTTTTGCCAGTTGTGGAGAAAATTTGGGATTCCTGTCCAGACTGGTTCAGGCTCCTTCACAAATTCAAAAAGGATAGATTTCCAGGCAGGTTATGAAAGGAGTATATTTGCCTTGATCTCCGCATTATCAGGAGCTCATATGATACAGTTTCATGGAGGGATGCATGGAGAAATAACTGCCCATCCTGTACAGGCAATCATAGATGATGATGTTGCAGGGATGATAGGGCGATACCTTGAGGGCATTCACGTTGATAATGAAACATTGGCACTTGACCTGATAAAAGAGGTTGGACCCCTGCCCGGATTTTATCTGGGTAAAAAGCATACGAGGGAATGGTGGAAAAAAGAACAGTTCATGCCAAAAGTAGCAGATATGCTGCCATATCCTGAATGGAAGAGTAAGAATAAGAAAAGTGTTATAGATCATGCCAGGGATAAGATGGAAAATATACTTGCCACCCATAAACCTACACCACTTACAGTATCCCAGGAACAGGATATCGAGGGAATTTTAAAAGATGCAAGGAAATATTATAAAGATAAAGGGATGATAAGTTAAAGATATTTTTACACAATTTTAAAGGAAACATAAAGGAGAATTAATGACACTCAAGGTAATGAAGAACTATATAAAAGGCAAATGGATAGAACCTGAAAACAATGGATATATTGATGTGGAAAATCCCTCTACAGGTAAGATTATTGCAAAATCACCCCTGTCCACAACTGCTGCGACAAACAGGGCAATAGATGCAGCCGCTCAGGCGTTTAAGATATGGGGGCTAACTCCTGTTGCAAGGCGTATCAGGCCGCTTTTTAAGTTAAATGAGCTCCTGCGCCAAAATGAAGAAGAACTTTCAAGAACCCTGGTTGCCGAAATGGGAAAGTCCATGACAGATGCAAGGGCGGAGTTTAAAAGGATATATGAAAATATTGAAGTAGCCTGCGGGATGCCTGTGCTCCAGCAGGGGGATAAAATAATCGGAAGCTCCTATGGCATAGATGGAGAAGTCCTTCGCCTGCCAATAGGTGTGTTTGCAATGATTGCCCCGTTTAACTTTCCGGGAATGGTACCCTTCTGGTTTTTGCCATACGCACTTGCAACAGGTAATACTTATGTAGTAAAGGCATCAAAGCAGGTGCCAATGACAATGCAGGAGATTACAAAGTATATCGATATGTCAGGTTTTCCGCCAGGGGTATTTAACCTTGTAAATGGCGATAAAACGGTAGCAGAGGCTTTTATGGACAGCCCAAAAGTAAAGGGCATATCACTTGTTGGTTCTACCAATACCTGCAGGATAGTTGCAAAAAGATGCGCAGAGACAAACAAGCGGTTCCAGGCAATGGGAAGTGCAAAAAACCACCTTGTAGTCATGCCCGATGCCAGGCTTGATATGGTAATAAGGAACATGACCACATCCTGTTATGGGTGTGCGGGACAGAGGTGCATGGCATCTTCTGCAATAATAGGGGTAGGGAACATATACGATACCATATGTGAAAGGTTTGTCGAAGACTCAAAAGAAATTATAGTGGCTAATCCACTGGATCCTGGAGTTATTGATGAACCCATGGTAATGGGGCCTGTTATATCTAAAAAGGCAAAGGACTTTATCTTGACCATGATTGAACAGGGAATAGCCGAGGGCGCAACGCTTGCCCTCGATGGTAGGGACATCAAAGTACCGGGATGTGAAGGAGGCCACTTTATAGGACCTACTGTATTTACAGATGTAAAACCGGGAATGAAAATACACGCAACGGAAATATTCGGTCCGGTACTGGTAATACTGAAAGCAGGGAATCTTGATGAAGCCATAAAAATTATAAATGACCACCAGTACGGCAACGGTGCATCCATTTATACCCAGAACGGATACTGGGCACGTAAGTTCAAGCTGGAGACCGAAGCCGGGATGATAGGAGTAAACATAGGCATACCTGCCCCTGTCGCATACCTTCCCTTCGGAGGAATGAAGCAGTCACAGTATGCGGATATAAAAGCCCAGGGTAAAGCAGTCATTAATTTCTTTACGGAAGATAAAGTGATAACAGAGAGGTATTTTGAGGAGAATTAAAAGAATATAAATTAAATATATAAGTATATTGGATGGAAACCGAAAGCTAAAAT
>JAFGDA010000135.1 GCA_016932375.1 Actinomycetota bacterium
AAGAATCTTCATAATTGATGAAAATAATAATTTTGCTGATAAAATGCCTGATTTAAATCTTCCAGACCATAAAATCATATTATCCAATAATAATGCACATTTTAAATATTTAATAGAGGAATATATGCCTGATTATATCGTATTATCTGCCAGGAATGGCAGGTTTAAGGAAATTTACGATTATATAAAAGATGAGACAGATATAAAACTGGTAATAACTGATAATGATTGTAAAAATACTGGAAGGGCATATGAATGTGGATTTACTGGGAACATAGAGACCGTTGATGATATGGAGAAAGTATTAATTACACTTGAAAACCTGTCTGAAGAAAAAAAACAGGACAGGGAATACAAATATATAAGACAGGAAGTTATATCTGTTTATTCGGTACAGGGTGGAGTCGGGAAGACAACTATTGCATTCAACATGGCATGGTATTACGGTAGTGTTCTAAAGCAGAAAATACTTCTTGTTGATTTAAATTTTTGTGAAGGTCCCTCTGATCTTGCACTGAACCTTAATCTGGATATCCTGAAAAACATGGGTAGATATATAAGAGGCATATCAAATGGGAACCCGGAGATAAGGGGATCGGTAAATAATATTTGCGAATATGTAGATATAATGCACCCCCCACTTTCAATTTATCAAAGTGACAGGCTAAACACCGGGATGCTGGACAGTCTTATCTATTCTGCGCGTAATGAATACCAGATGATAATAGCAGATGTTCCTTTCCGTTATGATAATATCTCGCTGGAAATGCTTAATCTTTCAACCACTTCGATACTTATTTTGTCTCCTGATATCATACTTGCCCCGAGAGTAAAGGGTATGGAAAGACTGCTGCCGGAAAACCAGAAAAAAAATATTATTTTCAACAGGGTGAATAACTGGAGTACACCAATCCTTGAAGAATATGCCAGCCTTATAAATATACCGGTCCTCGGCTATATATGCAATATCCGGGACGGGGAAAAAATAAACTTAAAGCAGGGGAGGGACTTCTATAATATCCTAAATATTCAAACAGGGATTGCTGGTTTGAATGATATTTTACAGTAGGAATGGAACAGGAAAAAAAAATTTATACCATAAATGAAGTATCTGAGCTGGTCGGGATAAGTGAAGCTGAAGTAATCAGGATGGTGATGATTAAAAAGCTTCCGGCCATAAGAGTGGGGAAAGCCATACGGATAAAAGAGGAAGACCTGGAGGATTTTTTAAACAGCTTTCTTGGTGAAGAGGATGATAAACATGAAGGGCCTGAACCGGTTTTATATACCGCAGAACAGGTTGCGAAGATACTAAAGCTTTCAGTAGATAACATATGGAACCTTCTGAAAACCGGCAAGCTTAAGGGTTTTAAGATCAGGGAAGGAAGAAGTTCCTGGAGAATACCGGCTGACAGCCTTGAAGATTTTATTGAAAGCAGGACAAGAAAGACGAGCTAAAAAACGGTAGAAGTGAAAAAGGGCGGATTAACTTTATGGGAGAAACTGGCAATAGCCATAATTGTTTTATTGATAGTTTCCATACTTTTTTTGATATTCAATGAGAAGTTGATGGAATATTGGGAAGCGTTCAGGAGCTGGTATGAAGGCGGAAAATAGGATAAAAAAGGACCGTTATAAGGAGGTGAAAAAGATGAAAAAGTTCTACAGGATTTTAATGATTTTAGGTTCACTGGTTGGAATTTGTGCCACTGTAAGGTGGTAAGGGTTTTTGCATTGTTTTTGGCTGGGACCTTAATTAATCATTTATGTAAAGGGAGGTGAAAAAGATGAAAAAGTTCTACAGGATTTTAATGATTTTAGGTTCACTGGTTGGAATTTGTGCCACTGTAAGGTGGTAAAAATATAATAAATTGTCCATTTTTGGTATAATGCATTATATTTTGTTTTAAAGACCAGAGGACCTGTGGACAAAGATAGGACCCTAACTCTAAATATATATGTTTATTTTGTTTTTGTAATCGGGCTGGCAGTAGCAGGTTATGTTCTTTATATTTACAGGGATGTTTCGGTTATAGGAGTGGTTCTTTTTGGAGTATTGATATTTGCTGCCGACAATTTATCGGCACCACTTCCAAAGACGGGAAGCGTATCGGTAAATTTTGGGATATCCCTGGCCAGCCTGATACTTTTCGGGCCCCCCACTGCAATTGTTGTGACTTTCATTTCTATTTTTAATATGAGGGAATTCATAAGAAGGGTTCCTTACTACAAGCACCTTTTTAATGCCGGACAGTATCTTATATCAATGGGTGTGGCAAGCGTTGTTTTTGAAAATATATATACCCGGGATGCCAGTGGTTTTTTTAATGCGGCAAATATAGGCTGTATCCTTGCGGCAGCATATATATTCTTTTTTCTTAATACAATACTCACCGCTGCTGCAATTTCAATAAGTGAGAAGATTAACCTCCTTAATGTATGGGTATTTAATTATGCCTGGCTGATACCGTTCCAGTTATTCCTTGCCGCAATGGCAGTCGCAATATCATTTTTATACAATCTTTATGGGCCTTTTACGCTGCTGTTTACATCACTTCCCCTGATAATTGCACAGTATACATATCTCCTGAGGGTAAAGGAGAGGAGGGCTCTTCTTAACAGCATTTTACAGATTGTAAAAATAATGGAAGCCAAGGACCCTTACACTGCAGGCCATTCTGTCAGGGTTGCAGAGTATAGTGAAAAGATTGCAAGAAAATTAAAACTTAATGAATACGATACTGAACTACTTGTCAACCTGGCAAATCTTCATGATATAGGTAAGATCCAGGTAGACCTTTCCATACTTAACAAGCCGGGTCATTTTACTAAAAAGGACTGGGATGAAGTTAAAAAACATCCCGAGGTCGGGTACGAAATAGTAAAAGAAATTACTTTTCTTAAGAGCGAAGCAGATGCCATACTTCATCATCATGAGAGGGTAGACGGAAAGGGGTATCCGAAAGGTATTAAAGGAGACAAAATATCGGTTTTTGCGAAAATACTTGCTGTTGCCGATGCTTATGATGCCATGACAACTGACCGGCCCTACAGGAGGGCGCTTACCAAAAAGGAAGCAATGGAAGAAATTGAAAGAAATCTCGGGATGCAGTTTGATGCAAAAATAGGTGAGCTGATGATCGAAGTTATAAGGGAGGACTATTCTTAGCTGATGGAGGAACATAATGAGAATATACGGTATTTTATAAAATATTATATAAAAATTTTATCCAGGAACCTCGGTTTTTTGCTTGCAGGCTCAGTTCCGGGTTTTCTTTTTTATTATTTCTTCAGGGAAACAGCAGTTTTTATAATAGAAAAATTTAAAATATTCCAGGGCATTTTTGGAATAATGGAATATCAGGACAGCGCCTCATCCGGTCATATCCTTCTTGTAATCCTTGCGGGAAACCTTTTATCAACCGCTGCTTACACTGCCCTCGGGTATTTAAGGACAGGAATACCGGTAAGTTTCATATCCGGCTTCTTTATTATCATATTTTTATTTACCGGTACCATAAGGCACGGGATAGGTATACCAGTGGAAGTGATGATCCTTGTATCTATGGAAATGTTCTACAGGATGATGGCGGCTTCTACCGGTGAATTCACGAGCCGTTACAGGAAGGAAAATAAATTGGTTATAATAGTATCAGCAGTGGTCATACTTATGATTTACCTTGGTGCGGCTTTATATGAAATGCACCAGATTTTTGGTTAACCCTGTTTTAATATACTACCCGCATCTTATTTTTTATTTCAGGCCAGCCCCAGGAAGACTTTTATATAGTTACCGGGATTTGCCATTTTTTAATATTTTTTTCTTCCAGGCCAGGCTCCGGAATATCAGTTTAAAAAATTTTATGGTATCTTTTACCGGATCCACATGGCTGACAAAATCCCTGTGATATATGGTACTTATGGGAATATTGATTATATCAAAGTTAAGCCAGCATGCCTTGAGTATTATCTCTGGTTCAGTATCAAAATTTTTTGTCTCGAGTTTTATTTTATGAAGCACTTCCTTATTAAAATACCTGAAGCCTGATTGTACATCGCTTATTCTTTTTCCAGCTATACGGGATATGACCCATGAAGTAAAAACATTTGTGGCAAGTCTTATGAAGGGCATTTTCCCGGTATCACCGAGGCGGTTTCCAATTATGACATCAGGGGCGCGGCGTTCTATGTTTTCAAGAAATATTTTAATCTCTTCTGGATCGTGCTGGCCATCAGCGTCAAGTGTGATTACACCTTTATAACCATGAGTTACGGCATAATTAAATCCTGTAATCAGTGCCTGTCCTTTCCCTGAGTTCCTTTCATGTTTTACGAGTATGATTTTAACGTTGCTGTTGTCCGGCATAATTGAATTGACTGTACCGGCGGTATTATCAGTCGAGCCGTCGTCAACTATTATAATGTCCATTCCGTGTTCAAGACAGCTCCTTATTACACCCCCAATATGCTTTTCCTCATTATATGCTGGGATAAGTATTGCGATACAATTATCTATGCCTTTTTTTGGATTGTTTTTTGAGCAGGTCCCGGTATTGCTGACGCCAATGTTTTTCATGTTATTATGCTGCAGGTATTTTATAATTTTATCCTTCACATCCAGGCCATATGCCGGATTCAGTTATCAGCAGGTCTATTTTTATATCCTCTCCTGATACCGGAACATTATCAATTACCTGGAGATCAAAGGCAAGTGAAATCTTTTTTACGGTTCCTGGTATTTTTTTAAGGAGCCTGTCATAAAAACCGCCCCCATACCCTAAACGGTTAAGTTTTCTGTCAAAAGCTGTTCCCGGGATTATTGCCAGGTCTATGTCTTCATAAAAAGCGGTTTTACATAGTCCGGGTATGGGTTCCATAATGCCGTAGCTTCCTTTTTCAAGCTGATATGGAATATTATTTACAAAGTAAAGCCTGAGATCACTGCCATTGACTCTCGGGAGTATGACTTTTTTTCCAAGATCAAGTGCTTTATTTATGATAATGGTCGTATCTATCTCGCTCCTGAAGGGATAATAAAGCAATATCTTTTCTGATTTTATAAATGATTTTAAATTGAAAAGATACCCTGTAATCTTTTTGGTCTTTTCAAATTTTCCGGAAACAGGCAGGCAATCACGCTTTTTTTGAACCTCAGCCCTTATCCTGGATTTTTGCACTAATATTTCTTCAGGTTCCGGGTTATTATTCCTCATAAAATGTGATTCCGATTCCTCCCGGACCCAGATGGGTTCCAACAATGGTTCCAATGTTTACCCTGAAAATATTCTTAGGATTAAATTTTTCCTTAATTCTTTCAAACATTTCCCGGCCGTCTTCTTCTGTGTCGGAATCTCCGACCGAAACCACCAGGTTACCGGGATTTTTTATCATGCTTTCCATTGAATTCAGAAGCTCGGTCTTGGCCTGGTTCCATCTTCTTGTAGTTTTGAACTGGGCAACCTCACCATCCCTTATTGTAAGTATGGGTTTTATCTCCAGCAGTGAGGCGATAAGCCCCTTTGCTTTCCCTATTCTTCCACCTTTTTTTAGGTATTCAAGCGTACTCGGGACAAAGAGTTCTTTTATTTTTTGTTTAAGGTTGTTTACAATGCTTATTATTTCCTCTTTATTTTTTCCTTCAGATGCTAGTTCTGCAGCCCTTATCACAAGAAAGCCCAGTGGCATGTGAACAAATTCTGAATCAATAATCTCTATGTCTTTTCCGGGGAGTTCTTTTTTTGCTATCTCCGCAGAACTAATTGTCCCGGACATCTTTTTGGAAATATGTATTGATATGATGCTTTCATAATCTTTCAGCAGTTCCGAGTAGATATCCGTAAAATCTTTTGGAGTAGGTTGGGTGGTTGTGGGCAGTGCATCCACTGACCTGATTTTTTTATAAAAATCTCCAAGGGTTATATCTTTCCCATCATCTTTAAAAGTATCCTGGCCAAATATGACATAAAGCGGCACCACTGTTATGCCCAGTTTTTCTGCCATCTCCCGGGGTATATCGCTTGTGCTGTCAGTTACTATTGCTACTTTTAACACTTGTCCTCCTTCCGTTCATGAAAATATTTTATAGCATGTTCAATCAGTTTAATTTAAATTTTAACACACTTTAAGGGCAAAAATAATTAATATTTTATCTTTTTCTGATATAATCTTTCCTATCTTTTTAATAGCTTTTATTTTTTATGTTAATTGAAATAATATGAATAAAAAATTTTCCCTATTTATACGGGCTGCAGGAATTTTTATTCCGGTCCTCATTATTTTATTTTCGATAATCCTTGCCCTGAATTTTTCTGCTTGCAGCAGCAGGGAAAGAATAATAAGAATCGGGAACCAGGCAGTGCTTTCCGGTGATTACAGGTCTTTTGGCGAAGAACAGCTTGTCAGCATGGAACTGGCCATATCAAAATTATCCCCGGTCAGGGTAGGCGGGTTTGATTATAATATTGAGCTTGTAACTCTTGATGATGAAGGCAATCCTGAGAAGGCTTTTTTAGTGGCACAGGAAATGGTGGAGCAGGGAGTGGTGGCTGTGGTTGGTTCAACTTTTGATGGCACCACAAAAGTCTCAATACCTGTGTTTGATGAATATGATATCCCTTTAATATCGCCCTTTGCCCAGAAAACCGATGTCTCCGGAACCGGTGATAACTTTTTCAGGATGATCATAAATAATAAACAAAAGATTGATAATATATCAGGTTTTCTTAATAATGAATTCAGGGGCGGCAAACTGATACTCATAGACAACAGGGAAGAATACTCCATTGAGCTTGTTGATTATCTTGAGGACATACTGGCAGATACTGAAACCGGTGTTTTAAGGAGGTATTCCCTGAAAGTAGATGAAAATGACCTGACTGTGCTTGCGGAAAACATGCTTATTGACAAACCGGATGGAATATTCTTTGCAGCAGGTTATGAAGAGCTTGCACTTCTGGTAAAGGAAGTACGCGCGGCCGGGCTGGAAACAAGATTTATAACCGAGGTTATGGGAATGGATGACCGGATATTCGTTTTTGCAGAGAATGCTGACCTTGAAGGACTGACAGCTGTAATCCCTGACCCTCCATCGCTTGCCAGGTATTCCGAGGATCCAAAGAGCGTAAGCTTCTGGCAGGATTTCAATAATCTGCTAAATGATTCAGGTTATAAGGATATCAGCATAAGTGGACCGGGTCAGTATGCGCCATATGCCTATGATGCGGTATTCGTAATAATTGAGTCAATTAAGAAATCAAATTCAATAAACTCCGCCGACCTTATCAGTGAAATAAGGAAGACTTCCTATGAAGGGTTGACCGGGCATATAGAATTTGATTCCATAGGTGACCGTCTTGACCCTCCCTCAACTGTATTTATAATAAAGGACGGCGCGTGGGTGAGGTATAATTAAGCAGGGAAATAAGGGTACCAGGCTTATGGCAGGATAAAATTCAGGTACCCCGGAACAACCCTGAATGTGGCCGGGAGCCTGCAGATGTATTCACCGTCAGCAAAGACACTAAAAGGATATTCACTGTCCATGCTTATGGAACCGGTCCTGAATATTTCCACAAAAGGGTCATTGAGGTGTTTTCCCTCATACACTTTAGGGAACACCTTTATAAAATGAAGCTTGCTCATTTTTTTTATTATGCACACGTCAAAAACACCATCCAGGCTTGAGGCATCGGGAGCAATCTTCATGCCCCCGCCGTAGCTGGGCATATTTGACGCTGCTATCATCATGCCGCTGACTTCTCTTTTTTTGCCATCATAATCAAGAAAGAATTTTTTTGGCCTGAAAGTAATGAGGGTCTTATAGACGGAATAGGAATATTTCGCAGGGCCCCTTACGGGCATTTTTGTATTGTTTGCCAGGTAATTTACCTCGGAATCAAACCCTGACCCGGCTATGCAGAGATAGTAATATTTTTCATTGATAAGACCCATATCTATTTTACGGGTCCTGCACCGGCTAATTATTCTGCAGGATTCTTTTATGTCCCCTAAAATACCAAGGTTTTTTGCTATATCATTTCCGGAGCCTACGGGTATTACCCCTAACTTTTTCCCCGTACCGGCAAGGACATTGGCCATGTAATGAATAGTGCCATCTCCGCCAACAGATATGAAATTATCATAACCCTGCGCAATTTTTTTTGCTGTTACATCCATGATATCTTCTGAACTTTCGCTGATATGAATTCCGAAAGAAAGTCCGGTATTTTTTAGCTCTGTTTCAATAAGCTGCCTGGCTTTAAGTGCCGAACCGTTTGCAGCTGCCGGGTTTAATATTACAAGTGTATCCTCCTTCAAAAGCATACCTCCATTATCC
Organism: Actinomycetota bacterium; assembly: GCA_016932375.1. GTDB lineage: Bacteria > Actinomycetota > Humimicrobiia > Humimicrobiales > Humimicrobiaceae > JAFGDA01. The sequence goes on from JAFGDA010000135.1 coordinate 8,336, forward strand.
TGGAATTAATTTACGCATGTCTGTAAAAATGTTATATTAACTGACTTTTTTCCCGGTTTAAAGTTTTAACCGGTATCATATTCAACTATTTATAGCCCCGTTAGAATGTTGCCGGACGGCAGGCATCTTTTGTTGACTTTTTAAATCACCTATTATAATCTTTTAATGATTTTTGGCAAAAGCCTTACAGATTATAACAGGCGGGCTTAGTATAGAGGTAGTACGTGAGCTTCCCAAGCTCAAAAGGCGGGTTCAATTCCCGTAGCCCGCTCCATGTTATCTATAACAAGTTGGTGTTTATGGTATTTGAAAAGAAATTCAAGACCCGGAGGGTCACAGAGCTTGGCAAAAAAAATTTAAGAGTTTTAAAAAAGGACATGGAAAAATATAAGGTCCTGGCAAAGGAGCTTGGAAGCGATGATGCTGTAATCATTCCTGCAAAAGCAGTAAAATTTGATGAGAGGGTAAGGCTCAAATGCAGGGTTCCGATGTGCCATCTTTACGGGAGCTCCCCGAACTGCCCGCCAAATACACCTGATGTAGAGACTATGAAAAAAACTATGAAAAAGTACAGGTGGGCATTGCTGGTTAAATATGATGTACCCTGTATGGATGATTTTGTAGACAAGGAAAAATGGCTAAAGGGTCATGAAAAACATCAGAGAAAGATACATGATATTATAAGCGCACTTGAATCCATTGCTTTTAATGACGGTTATTATTTCGCAGTTGGTTTTTCTGCAGGAGGCTGCAAGACCGCACTCTGCTCAGGGATGGTTTGCCAGTTTTTGGACAGCGGAAGGTGCCGCTTTCCTTTAAAATCGAGGCCTTCAATGGAAGGGGTCGGAATCGATGCCTATGACCTTGCTGCAAAGGCCGGCTGGGAAATATATCCTGTTGCTTCAAGGTATTCTGAAACGGGATCAATAAGATGTGCTGTTTCCATGGGGATTTTATTTATAAATTAATAAAATATTTTGTAATAATTGAGGGCCGAAAGGAAACAAAGTGACAGATATATTATCAGAGCTGGATAAATATATTCCCGAGGATAATCCAAGGAAATGGGCAAAATTATCAAGCGATATAGACTTTAAAAGGCTCCAGTTGACACTGCTTAAGGAAATACTTATCGAATTAAGGCAGATAAACGCCAAATGACCCATGATCTCCTGAGCCATGAGCATACATAAGGCCAAAGAAATCATAAACCAGGGGAGGGGCAATATCCTTATCACAGGTCCTGCGGGCTCAGGCAAGACTTATATACTTCAAGAACTCGTAAGGTTCCTCGTCACAACAAAAAAAATAAGGCCCGAACGGCTTCTTATTTTCAGTTTTAATAGAAGATGGTCCAAAATCATCAGGCAGAGGACCGTAGTATCCCTCAATATGAGTATTCCTGAAATACCTGTTGAAACTTTTTATTCTTTTTGCATGGACATTCTCTTTAACAGGCAGACAACTTTTAGCAGGGATAATCATCTTCCGGGACATGTTTCCGCATCTTCCCCCGGAGTTTTTGATGATATTCAAACAAAAGGCAGTTATCCGGACCTTTTCGAAGTTAAAAAAATAATCACCTCTACCGAACAGTGGAGGTTGCTTAAGGAAATACTGGAGGGCTTGAAAAAAAATGGTTTTCCTATCAGCAGCCGTTACGCTGCTTCGGCTGCACCGGTTTTTAACAGCTACATCCAGGAAGTATTCGATTTCATACTGAGGGCCCAGGAGAACCTTTTAACCCCGGAGGTCCTGCTTGACAGGCTTACCCCATATACAGGTAAAGGTCTTTCGGAGATTGCTGCGGTTTATGGAAGATATGTAAAAAGATTGAAAAATGACCGTCTTTATAATTATGGGATGCTCCTTACAGATACCGTTGAATTACTTGAAAAAAATGAAAGCTTAAGGAAATTTTATAAAGACAGGTATGATTATATCATTTTTGATGAATTACAGGAGGCAAACAGGGCACAGTTAGAGATAATAAAAAATATTTCAACTTCAAATTGCATTTTTTTTGGAAATGATGATGAAGCCATATATGCTTTCAGGGGTTCGAAGGCAGGCAATATTAAAAAAATTTTTAATGAAATTGACCCTGACAGGGTAGTAATGCTGAAAAAGAACCGCAGAAGCACCGGTCTTATAGATGCAATATGCAAGGGGGTCATTGGCCTTAATAAGGAACACACTGAGTTTCCGGAAAGGAAGGAAGATAAAGAAGCATGGATAAATGATGGCTGCCTTAATAAGATGGGCCGGTCCGGTGAAGGCGAGGTTCAGGTAAAAGATTTTTATTCGGCAGTGGAAGAGGCTGCATATATCTGCAGAAAAATAAAATCACTTTATGCCTGCAGGAAAGTCAGGCTGGAAGATATGGCAATAATAATAAAAGGTCTTGGATATGAAACACATGTTATTGAGAATGCGCTCATAAGGGAAAAGATACCCTACATTAGGCGGAGTTCCCGGAGTCTTCTGGATAATTATTATGTAAGATACCTTTTGGCACTTTTAAGGATTGTATCAATCCTTGGGTCCGGTAATAATTCATCAGTTGAAAACGGTTCTTATAAAAAGGAATATGGAGAACTTGAGGGTTTACTGGAGTTTATCCTCTTTGCCGGAAATACCGGTATTGATCCAGTCTCATACAGGATTATGACCGGGCAATATAATGAGCCTCACGCAATGGATGGCATGTCTACCTGGCAGTTTTTAAGGGAATATGCCGGTTTAAACGAAGCCGGTGGCAGAAAACCGGAAAGAAAATTTTATGGATGCCGGGAGCAGGATGATGCCGTAAAAATTATTGCTTCCATATGGTCGTATGCTGTTGATGACCACGGTGATGTCTACAGGCTTGTATCAAAGATGGTCCGTGACCCCGTTATTGGCATATTAAAGGAGTTTAACATATCGGGTGATAATATGGCGGCTGGAAGGAATGTACCTGTAAATGTGGGCGATTACCTGAGAAGTATCCAGAATTATTGCCAGGGGGGAAATCCACCTGATTTGAAATCCTATCTTGAGTTTATCGGGGATATCGTTGAGAACCAGTTTCTGGAGGAAATGGAGGAAAGCACAAGGGATTTCCAGGAAGAAGGACACATAAACCTTATAAGTTTCCATCAATGCAAGGGGCTTGAATTTGAAGCAGTTTTTATACCATTTTTAAACAGGGGATACCTCCCTGCAGCATTCAGGCAGCCACAGGTATACGATTTGCAGTTATTTGATTACCTGAACGGGGAGAAAAGGCTTGATTTGCAGGGACTCAGGGAAGAACACCTGGATAGCGAGACAAGGCTTTTTTATACAGGGGTATCAAGGGCCCGAAGTTATCTATATATGACAGCCGGTAAATTCGAGGACCATTCGTTGTTTTTTGACAGGGTAAAGGAAATAAAACGGGTATACGAACATATTACGGGATCCCTCCGGGTTACCGGAGCTAATGCCGGAAGAAGCAGCAGGCAATGGAAAGATAGCATAATTGAGGAATCAAATCGCCCCTGGCTGTTAAAAAAGAAAGGCATGGTTGCAGCTTTAAAACCAGTGGTGGAACCCGGGGAAAACAGGGGTAAAATAAGGATAATTGCAGGTTTGCTGAAATCTTTTTATCCTCCATGCAACTGGTGGGATATCCTGAAGTTTACGGAGAACGAAAAGAACCCATACACTGTTTTTAAAACCCCTTTTTCGGTTAGCGAGTTGGATACCTACAGGGAATGCCCATTTAAATACAAGATTAAATACTATTATGGTCTTGATGCTCCTCATAATATCAGCACGACACTTGGAATAATATACCACAGGATAATGAAATCGTTTTTTGAAAATGCAGAAAAGGATTATGGTTGGGAGGTATTTGTGGGAATTATAGACAGGGAATTTGACGAAGCTTTTTTTGAATATGATTTTTTAAGGCAGCAACTTAAGGAAAAGGCTTACGGGGATTTCCATAACTATTATATCAGGTACCTGCCTTCAGGCCTGCAGGATGTGGAAATGGAAAAAATGTTTTGCTTCAATGCTGGGGAGGACCGGGTCAGGGGAAGAATTGACCAGATAACCGTAACCGGTCCTGACAGTGTGGAAATCATAGATTTCAAGTCAGGGTCAAAGAAGTATTCAAAAAAAGACCTCGAAGATGAACTGCAACTTAAGGCTTACAGAATGGCTGCGGAAGTCAGTCCTGAACTGGAAAACTATTCGGGAAAGGATATTTCCTTAAAATACCTTTGCCTTGGTGATCATAAGAATACCCTGTACTGTTTGCCCGGTGACTATTATGATAGAGACGGTACCGGGAAAAAAATAAAGGAGATAATTAAAAAAATAAAAAATGAGCAGTTCAGGCCTTCTCCCGGTAGCCGTTATTCATGTTTTAACTGTGATTACAGGATGATATGTCCGGAGTACCATGGATGATTCAATGAAACTTACAGAAGAACAGGCCATTATTGTAAATAGTGATGCTCCTTTAAAGAGAATAATTGCCTGCGCAGGCTCCGGAAAGACCAGGGTTATCACAAGTAATATAATCAAGCTTGTTGGTGATAAAAAATGCAGGCCGGGCGAAATCCTTGCACTGACCTTCACAAAAAATGCAGCCGGGAATATGAGGAAAAGGATAATTGAAAGTTCCGGGGATAAATATGGTTTCGAGACCATGGATATCCATACTTTCAATTCATTCGGAAACGAGATAATTTCCGAAAATAGTTTTGAACTCGGGCTGGGAAAAGATTTCAAATTGATTTCAACCACGCAATCCTGGAAGATTCTTTATGAAATATTTCCTGATTTCCAATTCAACCATCTTGAGGTAGGGAAAAATACCGGTAAGTTCATACAGGACCTGATGGCGTATATAGAATACCTCAAAAATAATCTTGTGACGGTAGATGATTTCAGGGGATATATGGAAAACATGGACAGCATACTTGGATCATATAAAAGCAAGGCCCTTCTCTCACAGGAAAAAGGGCTGGCAGATAAACAGCAGGAACTATTTGAAATATATTTAAGATATGAAAAAATTAAAACCCGTGCCAGTTATATAGATTACGCAGACCAGGTTTTTCTTCCCTATTACCTGCTCCTTCACAGGAAATCAATCAGGGCCAGGTACCAGGCCAGGTACAGGTATATCTTTGTCGATGAATTCCAGGATACTAATATTGCACAGGCCCATCTTCTGTCATTGCTTTTTAAGGCAGGAGAAAACAATATTACGATCGTCGGGGATGATGACCAGGGTATTTATTCTTTCAGGGGAGCCTGCATAGACAACATACTTAATTTCCACAATTGGGACGCATTCAGGTCAGCCGGGATGACTGATTATTTTATTACTGGAAATTTCAGGTCGGGCAGCAAGATTGTCTCTTCTATAGACAGGCTCATATCCCATAATTCGCTAAGGTTCAAAAAGAAATTGTATGCCCCTGGAAAGGAGCATGGTTCCGAGATTGCATTCTTCGCCAGCAGGACGCTTTTGCAGGAAGCGGAACAAATAGCCAATATTATAAAATGGATGTCGGAAAATGGCGTCAGGCTTAAAGACATGGCAATAATTTTTAGGAGGAAAAGATTCAAACCATTTACCAGGGAACTGGAAAAGATGAATATAAGATATGAACTCGCAGGTGAAAAAAATTATATGTATGATCCGGCAATACTCTTCCTTGTTTCCTGGTTGAAGATAATATGTGATTTCAGCGATGAATTATCGGTAGTTTACCTTTTAAGGTCCCCGAAATACAGGATTGGGGACCGGGATATTTCTTTTCTCAAAAAAGGGTATGCCCATTCAGGTAAAAAATACGGGGGCCTGATCCAGGTTCTTGCCGATGCAGAAAATAATTCCCATATAAGCAGTGAGGCCAGGGTAAGGATAAAAGATTTTATCGTATCTCTCGGTCTTTATATAAGTAAGTCGCACGAACTCAAATTGAATGAACTTATTAACTTTATATTTGAGGATTCCGGTATGTCTGATTACCTCAGGTCAAAATTTGGATGGAGCCCTAAAAACAGTATTAAGAATGTAGAAAAAATAATAAGGATTGCTTCGGACTTTGAGCAGGGTTCCATAAAAAGTGAAGGGCTTGCAAGTTTTATTACTTATCTGGAAGATTTAGATGAAATGGATTCCGGTATTCCAGGAAGCTCAGTAGATTCTACGGGCGATTCTGTAAGGATTATGAGCATTCACGCAGCAAAAGGCCTTGAGTTCAGGGTTGTTTTTATTCCCATGCTGTGGAAAAAAGATTACCTGGGTAAAGGTACTGGTAAAAGCAGTTCGATTATTCCTGCAGAGCTGCGTAAAGATGGTATGATATGGAGGCAGAAAAAAGATTTTACTTCGGAAAGAGCTTTCAGGGACAGTACCAGGAAAATAAGGGAGGAGGAAGAAAGAAGGGTATTTTATGTAGCGTGCAGCAGGGCAAAGGAGGCACTTATTCTTTCCCACAGTGAATATGAAGACAATAAAGTGGATTCTTTTCCAGATAAGGAACCCGGGGAAATAGTACCTTTTTTTTACGATATTGCAGGTGATTCTTCTGCAGGACTTAAAATTTTAAACAATGAGGCACTTGATTACTTAAAGGACAGCTATGGCAGCGACTACCCGGTAACGGATTATAAAAAAGTATTCGGGTTTTTAATGAAAGGAAGCTACGGGAAGAAAGTAAGGATGCCTGTTTATGATTGGGCTGGGGCCGGGGAAAAACTTTATTATTATGTGGAAAAAAGCAGCGGAAACGGGTTGTCCGGTTTTAAAGATAACATTAAGTCCCTTTCCGGTGGGATTTGTCCTGAAGAGCATATTGAACTGGGGGGTTGCAGCGGGGGAGGTAAGGCACCGGATTTTTACTCCCTGACCTCACTGCTGGATTATATTAAATGCAGTTCTCTTTATAAGTGGAGATATATATTCCAGATCCCCGGGCCGGCAGATGAGTCATTGCTGCTGGGGGAGGATATGCACATGTACATGGAGAGGATAACCGGTCTAAAATATACATACCCGGAGATTGGTTCAAAAGCAATTTCCCATATGCTAAAAAATTTTTCATTAAGGGACCATATTGAGGGATTTTTTGAAAGCAGGTTCATGTCTTTTGAAGGTATAAGGGAATTAAGGCTTGAGCAGCTTTTTTACTGGAAGTTAAAAAATTGTTTTATAACCGGAAAATTTGACAGGGTTAATTTTATGGACGATGGCACCGTAGAAATAATTGATTATAAATTATCGGGAGGCGGCAGGGAAAAAAAGGTAAATGAAAGGTACAGCGACCAGCTTAAGGCATATGCGTTGGCAGTTTCAGAAATATATAAAGTGCCACCCCGGAAAATATATTGTACCCTTTATTACCTGAAGGAAAACAGGGAAGACAGGTTAACTTTTGATGAAGCCGGATTAAAAGATTTTAAATTAAGGCTGCTCGGTTCCATAAACGGAATAGAAGGTGGAGACTTTAAGGGTGTGCCGGGCCCTTACTGCTTGGAAAGATGTCCATATTATGAATTGTGTTCAAGGCTGCTATACTTTGGTGCACCAGTATGAATATTCTTCCACTTCGTTTTTTACCACCTTAAAGTAAAGTTCCTGCATCTTTCTTGTGACAGCACCCATTTCCCCGTTTCCGATCTTTCTTTTATCAACCGAGCCTATGGGTGATATCTGTGCTCCGGTACCACAAAAAAAGAGTTCATCGGCGGTATATAGTTCTGTACGGTCTATGGACCTTTCAATTACCTTTAAACCTTCTATTTTATGCGCCAGCTCTATAACCGTATCACGGGTGATTCCTTCCAGTATGTCATCGGTTATGGGCGGAGTCACAAGGACACCGTTTTTAACCATGAATATGTTCATAGCGCTTCCTTCGCTTACATGGCACCCGCCGGAAGTAAGGGTTATTGCTTCCTGGTATCCGTTTAGCAGGGCCTCGGTTTTCTGGAGGGCTGCATTGATATACGATCCGGATAACTTTGCCCTCGGCGGTATGGCATTGTCCTGTGTCCTTACCCATGAGGAGACGCAGACACTTATTGGGTTAGTGGTATCGATATAATCCCCAAGCGGTATTGAATAAATAAATATGTCCTGCGGGTTGCCAACCAGTTTGGGCCCTATATCGAGACCACTGTTATATGCAAACGGCCTTATATAAGAATCTTCTGTATAATCTTCCATTTTTAAAAGATCAAGGGTTATACGGGCAAGCTCCCCGATGCTGTATTTTATTTCTATCATCATTATCCTTGAATTATTAACAAGCCTCCTGTAATGCTCAGACAGCCTGAAAACATAATTTTCTTTTGTATTTTCATTCCAGTAGCTTCTTATTCCTTCAAAGACCGCGGTCCCATATTGAAGGGCATTGGTTCTTATATCAATTTTGGCCTGTTCTATCGGCCTGATTTCTCCATTAAAAAAAGCATATTTGGGGTGTGACATTTTTTCCTTTCCATGGGAATTTTAATTCTCCTTATTTTACTTATTTTAATGCCATTTTGCAAAGACATGATGTACAGATTTACTGCTATGGAAAATAAGTTCAAATTTATGATATAAATTGTTTATTAAGATTGACATATATACTGGAATTGCTGGTCATAACAAAAGATATTGGAACCAGTATTTTTAAAAAATATTTATATAAAAACAGGAAATTAACCATGCAATTATGATAAGATACCTATAACGAAGCATTAATGGTGCCGGTTATTTTTTAGTGCAGTTATAATAAATCAATACGGGGAGGAAAAATGACAGGAAAAAAACATTTTACGGCTGAGGAAGCAAAGAAGATAGGGGAACAGCTCGGGTTAGACTGGTCCAAGTTTGATATTGAACAGTTCAGGACAGGAATGGATGTGGAGCTTGAACATGGAAAGGTTGATCCGCACACCAATGTATCTGATGACGACCCCCTGGTAACCGGAAAGATTGCACTGGCTCATTTAAACGAATTTCCTGATTATTATGACAGGCTGACGGAGATGGAAGAGGAAGCAGAAAAATACTGGGGAATAGAAGACTGACCTGGCGGAAATATGGGAGATATTGCTATTGTGACAGATACGGTTTCCGATATACCTGTGGACATGGCAGAAGAAATGGATATAAAGGTCGTACCACTGTATATAGGTATAGATGGAAGGAATTACAGGGAAGGCCTTGATGTATCATCCTCTGTAATATATAAGAAATTGAGCCTGAAGAGTAAAGTAATCACATCTGCTCCGGCTCCTGCTGATTTTATGGAAGTTTACCGGGATATAATAGAAAAGCAAAAAAAGAAGGTAATTTATTCCATTCACCTGAGCTCGATGCTGTCAGGCACAATAAACTCTGCAACTATAGCTGCCCGGCAGTTTCCTGGTACAAGGATAAAACTCGTGGACACGAAGGTTGCTGCAATAAGTGAGGGTTTCATAGTGCTTGAAGCGGCAAGGGCAGCAAGGAATGGAGCCTGCGAAGACGAGATAGATAGTCTTATCTCCGGGATGATAAGGGAAAGCAGGTTTTATGCCACCTTTGAAAATTTTGAATATGTATTCAAGGGCGGCAGGGCACAGTTTTTTAAAAGATCCATAAGCAAGGCCCTGATCTTTAAACCCATTATAAGTTTTGACAGCAAGGGGAAATTAAAGCTTAAAAAATTCATGTTGAGGATGGATAAGGCTGTGCTTGAGCTTTACCGGCTGATAAAAAAAGATATGGCTGCTCCTGGGGAGATCCGGATTGGTATCTGCTATGGGGATGACCCTGTTCCGGCGCAGAAACTAAAAAAAATGTTCATCGAAGATGAGGATATGAAAATACGTGAAATCATCCTGACCAAGATGACAGCTGTTATGGGGGCCCATACGGGACCGGGCATCTGGGGAATTGCTGCCGTACCGTGTTTTTAAGGAAACTTGATGTATAAATGGTGTATATATTATATATCCGGGGCATTACTGTTTTTCACCATAACCACTAAAGGCCGTTGCGGGAAATTATCCCTCCTCCAATAAGTGTATCGCCATTAAAAAATACGGCGGACTGTCCCGGTGCGACTGCATTCTGTGGTGTTTCAAATTCAACCCTGACATTTGAAGAATCAATCATCCTTATTAGTGCAGGTGTGCCGGCGGAATTATACCTTACCTTAACTTCCGCCCTGAATTCATATCCCGGTGAGGTGCCAGAAATAAAATTGACATCCCCTGCGTTAAAATATGCCCTGTCAAGTTCATGCCTTTCACCTACAAATACCTGGTTGCTTTCTGGTATGATTTTTATGACATACAGTGGACTGGAGTGGCTTATTCCTATGCCTTTCCGCTGGCCAACAGTATAAAAAGCATAACCCTTATGCCTTCCGATCACCCTGCCTTCTGTATCAAGTATGTCACCTTCTTTTATGCCTGATGCCCTTTTCTTTAAAAAAGAATGGTAGCTTTTAGAAGCGATGAAGCATATGTCCTGGCTTTCACGCCTTTTTTTCAGGAAGGGAAAGAACCTGTCTGCCTTCTCTCTCACATCCTTCTTGAAGTAATTACCTAAAGGTGTCTCTATTCTTGAAAGTTGTTTTTGATCAAGCTTCCAGAAAAAATAACTCTGGTCCTTTTTTTTATCAACCCCTTTTTTTATGGTGTAAAGGCCGGTTCCCTTTGATGGTGATATCCTGCAGTAATGGCCAGTGGCAATACGGCCCACGCCAAGAGCTTTTATCTTATTCAGGAGCAGGCCGAATTTTATTACCCTGTTGCATTCCACACACGGATTGGGTGTCAGGCCTTTGAGGTATTCGCTGCAGAACGGTTTTATAATATATTTTTCGAAGGATTGGCTCATATCAATTACCATATGCGGTATGGATAGTTCCCTGCATACGGTACGTGCAGCTATTATATTTTCTAATACGCTTTGAGTTTCTTTTCCAGACCCGTTAATATCGATAGACTGGGGTAAAAATTTAATGGTAATACCCAGGATATCCAGGCCCCGGTCTTTTAAAATTTTGGCGGCCATGGAACTGTCAATGCCTCCGCTCATTGCGACTGCAATTTTTTTATTGATATTGTTAAAAGCATTCTTAGATACAGTGGCTGCGGAATCCCTTTTTTCATTTCCAGCAGAATAAAATGTTTCAACACCAGTGTTTCCATTAGCATGGAAACCGGGTTTTAAAGATTTGCTTTCCATATTGCCGGGATAAACTTTATGGATAACCCTCAATCCGATCCTTTGAAGTTTTTTTATATGTTTTATAATTATATGACATTTATTTAAAATAAT
>JAFGDA010000136.1 GCA_016932375.1 Actinomycetota bacterium
CCTGACCCTGAAGAAAAAGCTTGCAATAATTATTTCTTCTGCTCTTGCAGGTATTGCTATTGCAGCCCTGATAGCCCTTAATTTTGGAGCAGTCTCTGCATTTTTTGGCTCGGCTTTTAACAGGCTTTTCGGCAGTCCGCAACAGGCTGATGCACAAGAACCGGAAAGCGGCGAAGGTGATGAGGAAGAAAATTCAGGAGTACCGGTAACCGAAGATGAGGAGAATAGCATTCCTGCCGAAGAATCACAGCAGCAGGAGAGCAGCGCAAAAGACACTGAAAGTAAAAATACTTCTTCTCTGGCCGCTCCGACCATAAGGCTCGAAATCTATGAAGGCCCGTCATATTCAAGCGGCGATGATATATGCTATTACCGCGTAAGGGCCATTGTTACAGGAGAGCCCGGCCCTGAAATTGAATTCAGCAAGGACGACAGTTCGGGCTCCCTCGGATACGGCAATGCCCAGGTCAACCTGACCAGGGACGAAAGCTCCTGCTACCTGACAGCCACAGCCACCAATACGGAGGGCACGGATATGGATGCCTTAACGCTTACATGGAACTGCAATAGTAAGCCTGTTATAGCAGGCATCTCGCTGTCAAGCGACACGATTTATGTAGGAAAACAATATGACGTGTCGGTTAAGGCATCGGACCTCGACGGCGATCCTCTTACATATGACTGGAATGTCTCCGGGGGATCACTGGTTGACGATAAAACAAACCCGGTGAAATGGAATACACCTGACAAGCCAGGAGATTATACGGTATCTGTAGCCGTAAATGACGGTAAGGGAAATATCTCGGAATCATCGGTAAAGGTCTATGTCGGGGAAGTCTACACCGGGGAAACAAACGGTAATGAAGAAGAACCTGTTAACCTTGATCTTCCGAAAAAGGAGTCCGAGGGTGGATATATTGAGCATGGCGGAGTTATCGGGGACGGGGAGAATCTTTATGCCGGCGATTCTTCCGGAAACAGGCCCTGCGCCGGGTTTGTAAGTTTTGATATTTCAGATATTGCCGGAAGTACCATCGAATCTGCAACACTTTCTTTTACCGGCGCTTCACAGTCAGGTTCTCCCTTAACTGTTTTTGATTCCCTGTATATAAATGTACTTGAATGGGGAGCAGAGCCTATTAATGAGAATGAGTTTACCAAGGTCGGTGTTGCTGTTGCAAGCTACAAATCATCAAGCATTACCTGCAATGTTTCCAAATTGAAAGAAGAGCTGCAGAAAGCCATAAGCAGCGGCAAATCAAGGTTCCAGATCAGGATCCATTTCAGCGGCCCCTATACGGACAACGACGATGAAAAAGATGGCTGGAGTTATTCCCAGGGCAGCGTAAAATTGAATGTCACATTCAGCAAGTAAGGCTTTCTGATATGCAATATACAGAAGCCCCTGGCGAATACTCCATTCAAGAGTACCTGTAAAGTGTGAAAAAATAAGAATAATAGGAACCAAAAGATTGCATATATAGAATTGACTTCATATTAAATATATCATATCATACTAATGGTGATTAAGTATGAAATTAGTAAATTCCGTAAGAGTTGGTAAGAAGGGCCAGATAGTGATACCCGGATACATACGAGAAAGTTTGAAGCTTGAAGAAAATTCAGTTCTTTCAATTTACCTTGAGTCCAGCGAAGGTAAGGTGATATTAGTACCTGTAAATAAAATAGGTACCTTAACAAAAGGTATTCTTAAAGGTGCCTGGGATAATACCAGGGAAAAAGCAGATAAATATATTAAGAAGGAAAGGGAAAGTTGGAAACGAGTTTATCAGGATTAATAGATAACCTGAATTCAAAGAATACAATTTTAATAGATACCCCCTTTTTAATATATCATTTTAAAGATATCAAGCCATATTCAGATATCACAGAAGTAATATTCAATAATACAGGTGCCAGAAATTCAAGAGTTTTTTTAAGTATAATTAGTTTTACAGAAATCCTTGTCGGGCTTTTGAAGAAAGGTAATGCTGATTTAATAAAAACTTTTAAGGATTTCATGCAGAATAATCCTTTTATCAGCACAATGGATTTTACTTATGAGTTATCTGAAACAGCAGCAAGCATCCGTTCCGAAACCGGGCTGGGGCTTGCGGATTCAATAATTTGTGCGACTGCTGTTAAAAGCAAATCAAGTTATTTAATAACAAATGATGTTGATTTTTTAAAGTTCAAGAACAAGGATATCAAAATACTCATACTTGATAATCTTGTAGCCTTATAATGGTAGCGTGATTATTTAAATGACTTGCAACAAAGGAAATTCCTTTTCCAGTATCTTCCTATTTTATTTTGCAATAAATAGTGTTTTCCTTCAGGATTGACTTTTTCATTAAAGTAATATACATTAACTTAATCATTATTAAGTTAATGGTGGTTATCTTATGAAATTCTATGGAAGACAAAAGGAAATATCGTTAATAAAAAAGTTTATCGGAACTGTTGAGAAAAAAGGCTCCAGGATAATAGTTATAACAGGCAGGAGAAGGATAGGCAAGACCAGGCTTGCGCTGGAGTCTGTAAAAGACAGGGATTATATATATCTTTTTACAAAAAAGAAAAAAATTAATGACATCATCACCGAATGGTCCGGTGAAATAAAAGATAAATTCGGGGATGTGTTTTATGGCAATTTTTTATCGCTTGAAGAGCTCATAAAATTCCTGTTTGATTTTTCAAAAAAAAGGCCGCTTATCTTAATATTCGACGAGATACAGAACCTCCAGTATTCAGACCCATCAGCTTTCGGGACTTTTCAAAAAATATTTGACTTGAATAAAGAAAAAACCCGTGCGCTTCTTATGTTCCTCGGCTCATCATTTTCCCTTATGGAGAAAATATTTAAAAACTCGAAGGAACCGCTTTTTGGAAGGGCTTCCGAGATAATGATGCTTTCATACCTGCCGTTAAAAGTGCAATCACAAATACTCAAAGATAATGGGTTTGATTCCGGGATGGATCTGCTGCATCTTTTTTCAATATTTGACGGTATCCCCAAATATATTGAAGAATTCATTGACCTGGATAAGAAGGATTTTGCGCAAAGCATCCATGAGCTTGTTGCAAACAGGGATTTTATCTGGGAGGAAGGTGAAAATCTAATAAAAGAGGAATTTGGGAAGGAATATTCTTCTTATTATTCAATTCTATCAGCTCTATCAAAAGGAAGAAGACTGCTTGGCGAGATAGAGGATTCAAGTGGAATAAAAGATGCAGGTGCATATATAAGGAACCTGGAAGATATATACAGGATGATCGAAAGAAAGCTTCCCATAACAAGTAAAAGCCCAAAAGAGAGGAAAGGAAGATATTATATTAGCGATAATTTCCTGGAATTCTGGTTCAGGTTTATCGAATCAAAAAGAATGCTTAAAGAGACCGGAAGAAGCAGGCAGGCTTTTTCGGAAATATGGAGCGAGCTTCCCTCATATGAGGGAAGGAAACTGGAAGATATGGTAATGCGGAAAATAA
>JAFGDA010000137.1 GCA_016932375.1 Actinomycetota bacterium
ATCCTTGTCTTTAATTATTTGTATTTCTTTTAAAACTGCCCCGTAGCATTCATTGGGATCCTGAAAAATTATATTACCTCTAGTGTGGATATCTAATCCTACCTGAGAAAAATATAAGATATTTCCCTTATCATCAAAGAGTGCTGTCTTTATTTTTGAAGTTCCTAAATCAAAACATAGATAAGTACTTTTCATAAAATTCTTTCTTATTAATAAGTTATTTCTATATAAGTTCTGCCTTTAAATCAAATAACTTGCATATATCGATTAATTCTTTTTTTATATCCTCATAACAAAGATATATATACTGGCTATTGATTCTGTCCCTTAATATATTGGGGTCACCTGACATTTTGAAAGTAGCAATAGGCGGAGTGGTACACATGCCATAGTCTACATCATTTCTGTCAGATTTTATCACCTGTCCTTCTATTATTCTCAGTACATAATCATCACGGACCCTGTTTAACCTAACCAGAACTGCTTTTCCCTCCTTGCCACTCAGGAAGGAATTTAGCATTCCTTTGGTTTCCCTGCCAAAGTCAGGACCCTGCACAATCTTTGCACCGGTCTCATCTGCCATGTTAAAAGGTGCTGCCCCTGTCATAGCCAGGTGAACCTTACCATTTTTTTCAACTCTCTCTATATCACCGGCAAAAATCGGGGCGTCTGAGAGAAGTCTCATGATATATATTACCAGTGCGCCCTTAGGGACACATGTGCAACCAGTTGCAAAGCCTTCAGTTAAAAGCAGGCTCTGAGAAATACAGGGTGCGCAATATGTATTAGTTACCTCGGGTACACATTTTAGGCCGTCAAAATCAAGATGGTACTCCTCAATCATCCTCTTATGGGCAAGGTAAAACTTAAGGTCTTTTTTCAGTAGCTCGTTTTCAAAAGGCAATATCTCTTTGACCATTAAGCTTATTCTGTCATATACTTCCTTTATCTCCTCATCGCTTATCTTTAAAGCTTCGTTAATTATAGTCTGGCTTTCAAGGTAACGGACAATGATACCGAATTTCCTTATCCATTCAATCTCGTCAAGCCCTTCAGCCACCATTCCCAGAGTATTGCCACCCCACATTCCAAAAATAGAAAAACCAAGAATGCTTTTTACCATACATGCCTTTATAAAGGATAGGGCAGTCTCTACATTGCACTCTTCTTCGGGTGTACCGTATATCGCTTCATATTGAATAGTGCCTACCGCATCAAAAGCACCCTTTATGGCGAACATACCTATTCCCTGGACTCCTTCCTTGCCATCCCCGCACCAAAGAAGTATGGGCCTGTTGCAGTACCTTATGCCCTGCAGGTAAATCTGGGCCCAGGCAAATGAAGTAACATACATAACTATGCAGTCAACTTCCTCGTGGTAGAATTTTTTAAATACCTCTGCTACCTTTCTGGGATGATCTACTACTGCCTCACTGTTAGCCTTTCCAAACAGAGGAGCTTTGGCGTCTTTCGGATAAAGCTTTTTATATCTGATCACCTCTATGTCCCTGGCCTCCAAACTTCGTGCTGCAATTTCAGCAAACCTGTTTGTGGAAAGTGACTGATCTGCTTCATCATTGTGACATGAGCAGACCATAAAACCTACTATTGGTTTTCTTTTTTTCATTTTTATAACCATTCCTTTCGCTTCGCTTAAAGGCACAAAACGGGGTGAAAAACTCGTTGCCCTTGAGCCTTTTTTTAACAAATTTGATTTTTTTTCAGACTTCTCCTTCATTTGAACATAAATATTAAATAGACTTATAGACTATTTCTCCATTTACAAACGTATATTTGATATTAAGGTCATTATCAAATATACAAATATCTGCTGACCTGCCAGGCAGGAGACTGCCAATGTTTCCATCAAGACCCAATAGATATGCCGGGTTATAGGCTGCCATTTTCACAGCATCCTTAATTTTAATGCCGGCAATATCCCTTATATTTTTTACCACCCTGTTCATGGTTTCTATGCTCCCAAAAACTTCACCGTCTTCTAGTCTTCCCACCGGGTCTTCGGCATCGAAAATAAAAATATCCCTTCCGTCTTCCAAGGAATACTTTCCTGGCTCGCATCCTGCAGGTTTCATGGAATCAGTAATCAGTATAAGTTTATCTACACCCATACATTTAATAATAATCTTTAAAAGTACAGGTGGTACATGAATACTTTTAGAGTCGCAGATCAATTCACACATAATATTATCCAGCAGCATGATCTCCTCAATAAAACCGGTCTTTATAATCCCAGACCTGTCATATAATTCATCTTCTTTTTTTATGATATACCGGCTGCTGAATTTGCGGCCCATTGCATTAAACATATGGGTGACAAGCCTTGCACCTTTTTTAACAATATCATGAAGTTGGTCTGGTTCCATATAACAATGACCTATTGATATGATGGTATTATTTTCATTGCAGAACTTTACTGCAATATCAATATTTTCAACATCTGGAGAAATGGTCATTATTTTAATGAAGTCTTTTAATTTAAATATGTCATTGCAATCCTTTTTGGAAGGAATTCTTGTATTTTCAGGTTTTTGGCCACCATGCAGGGGATTCAAGAAAGGGCCCTCCATGTTTATTCCCAGTATTTTTGCTCCCTTATTATTGCTGGTGTTTATAAAGTCATAATACTTACCAGCAGATTCAAGCATAGATTTAAAATCAGTTGTCCATAATGTAGGCAGAAATGATGTTACTCCAGTTCTGATTTCACTCATCGTAAGTGGTTTTGGTAAACCCTGATTCGCATCCACATTAAATTGTCCGTGAGTGTGTATGTCTATAAACCCGGGAGAAATGTAATATCCCTTAGCATCCAGCAGCTCATAACTATCCAAATAACACCCACCAAGGGTCTCAAATTCCAAATCACTGCATATCTTTTCAATCTTTCCATCCCTTACAAAAAGGTAGTGGTTATCCACTTCTTTAAAAGGAGTTAAAATTATTCCATTTTTTAAAATATAATTATTCATTTATTCCAACCTCACTTTAGGGTTAAGAACAGTATATGTTATATCCACAACTATATTTATAAAAATAAAGACCGTGGAGGTAAAAAGAATTACTCCCTGTACCACGGGATAGTCTCTATTGAAGATTGCTTCTACTATAAGCCGGCCAAGACCTGGATATACAAATATTTGTTCAATTATAACTGTTCCTCCCATTAAAAATGCAAATTGAACACCTATTATAGTAACAACGGGAACCAGGGCATTTTTTAATGCATGCTTAAAAATAACAGCCTTTTCTTTCAAGCCTTTGGCGCGAGCCGTCTTTATAAAATCCTGCCCCAGGATTTCCAGTACTTCTGAACGGGTCATTCTTGCAGTAAGGCTGGCTTCAACTATTCCCAATGAAAATGCCGGGAGTATCAGATGTCTCAAGGATTCAAGCGGGTTTTGGATGAATGGTACATACCCCATAACCGGAAGCCATTTCAAAAATACTCCAAAGAACAGTATCAGCAGTATTCCCATCACAAACTGGGGTATGGAAATACCAATAATGGCAATAGTAATGACACTGATGTCTATAGCAGAATTCCGCCTCGAGGCTGCTATGACTCCCATTATTATAGAGAAAAATACGGATAAACTTAATCCCAAACCTGAAAGTAAAAGTGTCCTTGGATAACGCTCTAAAATCATGCTAATTACAGGTGTCTTGGACCTGAAAGACACTCCCAAATCACCTCTTAAGACATTTCCGGCCCACAGGAAATACTGGACTATTATGGGTTTGTCAAGGTTAAGCTGCTCTTGAAGCGTCTGTACCAAAACAGGGTCACTATAAATCCCCAAGAGTATCTGTACCGGATCACCAGGTGCCAGGTGCATAAGGGAAAAAGTAAGTATGGAAACAAGTATAATAACGGGAATTGCCATTAGTATTCTTTTTAAGATATATCTTGCCATTTAATTTTCATCCTTTATAAAGTTTTCCGAAAAAAAGCATGCACTCAGATGATTATTTTCCTTGTCTTTATGGTAGTTCAGCAAATCCGGGACTTCCCTGCTGCAGATATCCTGTGCAAACCTGCATCTGGGATGAAATCTGCAGCCTGATGGAGGGTTTACCGGGTTGGGTACTTCCCCTTCAAGGATAACCTCCTGCTGGCCTTTGGCAGTTCTGGGATCCGGATCTGGAACTGATGAGAGCAGGGCCTGGGTATAGGGGTGAATAGGGTTTCTGAAAATATCATTGGTATAGCCAAGTTCGATTATCTTTCCCAGGTACATTACAGCTACCCTGTCACTTATATACCTTACCACACCAAGATTGTGTGCAATAAAAAGATAGGTAAGTTGCATTTTTTTTTGAAGATCAACCAGCAGGTTCAGTATCTGCGACTGTATGGATACGTCCAGGGCTGATACCGGTTCGTCACATACTATAAAATCTGCATCTGTTGAAAGTGCCCTGGCAATGCCTATCCTCTGTCTCTGGCCCCCGGAAAACTCATGCGGGTACCTGAAAAGATGCTCCGGCTGAAGCCCTACTGTCTCCATGAGCTCTATAGCCCTGTTTTTTCTGTAGAGGCTGTCACCTATTTTGTGTACTTCCATGGGCTCCTCTATGATGCTACCTACGGTCTTTCTGGGGTCAAGGGAGCTGTAGGGATCCTGAAAGATTATCTGCATGCTTTTTTTGAGCTTTTTGATATCATTTTTCTTATGGCTTTGGATGTCCTGGCTATCATATAGTACCCTGCCTTCAGTAGGGTCATCAAGCCCTATAACCACCCTTCCGGTGGTGGTCTTTCCACAGCCTGACTCTCCCACAAGTCCCAGGGTCTCACCTTTGTAAATATCCAGGGTT
The DNA here is from genome assembly GCA_016932375.1 of Actinomycetota bacterium. Lineage (GTDB taxonomy): Bacteria > Actinomycetota > Humimicrobiia > Humimicrobiales > Humimicrobiaceae > JAFGDA01. The sequence goes on from JAFGDA010000137.1 coordinate 4,840, forward strand.
ATGCCGTCTACGGCATATACGGTAGATTTGGTTCTGCCAAGAAGTCCCCTGGTTATATAAAAGTGCTTCTTAAGCTCTTTTATCTCCAGTAATTTTTCTTTTTTATCACTCATAACTGTTTATATAAATATTTCCTTAATATCAGGCTTCTTTAGCCACCGGCAAGGCAGATGCTGCAATCCTTCCGTTTCTAAATTTCTCTACCTGGCCAGCAGATAGAAAACATGCGCTTTTATGATTTTCCCCAACCGTATTTAGTCCGGGCTCATCCTTAAAACAGATATCCATGGCAAAATCGCATCGGGTATTAAAGCTACAGCCCCTTGGCCTGTCAATTACGGAAATGGGATTGCCCCTTATGGAATAGAGCTTTTCTACTTTTTCCCCTACCCTGGGTATGGAGTTGATTAGGCCCCAGGTATAGGGGTGGTGTGATTTGTAGAATATCGCCTCTATATCACCGTATTCGACAATTTTTCCTGCATACATTATGAGTACAAAATCCGCCATTTTGGCTATTACTCCAAGGTCATGGGTAATAAGCATAATGGAGGAGCCAAACTCTTCCTTAAGTCTTCTCATGAGCCTAAGTATCTGGGCCTGGATGGTCACATCCAAGGCAGTGGTGGGCTCATCGGCAATAAGTATATTCGGATTGCAGGCAAGGGCCATGGCAATCATTGCCCTCTGACGCATTCCTCCGCTGTATTTGTGTGGAAACTCTTTTACTCTTAGACTGGGATTGCATATCTCAACATCGGACAGGAGCTCAATTGCTTTTTTGTAGGACTCCTTCTTGTTAATTCCACGGTGTATCATCAGTGTTTCCATTATCTGGTTTCCTACCGTAAATACAGGATTTAAGGATGTCATAGGATCCTGGAAAATCATGGATATCTTGTTTCCCCTGATGCTTCTTATCCTCCTGTTTGATACTTTTAGAATATCCTCGCTTCTAAATAATATGCTGCCTCCTATGATTTTTCCCGGAGGCCATGGGATAAGGCGTAGTATGGATGAGGCCAGGACACTTTTGCCCCCACCGGATTCCCCTACTATTCCCAGCGTTTCTCCTTTCTTTAAATCAAAAGAGACATCGTCAACTGCCTTTACTATGCCTTCATGGGTATAGAAATATGTTTTAAGGTTCTTAACTTCTAATATCTTTTCCAATAAATTTCCTTTTGTATATTGAATTGAAATATACTTACGTTATAGTTCTTGAAAGCCTGGGATCAAGTATATCACGCAGTCCATCACCCAACAGGTTTATGCCCAGTACGGTTATAGATATGGCAAGCCCCGGGAAAATGGCAAACAGGGGGTGCTGCAGCAGATAATCCTTGGCTTCAAGAAGCATGGAACCCCAGCTCGGAGTAGGTGGAGGGGCGCCCATGCCTAAAAACGAGAGAGCTGCCTCTATTACCACAGCCTCTGCAAATACGGCAGTCGCTTGTACAATCACAACATTTAAAAGGTTGGGGAGTATGTGGGAAAAAATAGTCTTTGCATTCGACTGGCCTATGGCATTTTCCGCCTCGATGTATGTCTCCCTTTTAAGTTCCAGTACCCTGCTTCTTACAAGTCTTGCAAAAATAGGGATGAAAATTATGGCAATTGCCACAAATACGTTTACAAGACTGGGTCCCATTATACTGATAAAAGTAATGGCAAGAATAAGTGATGGAATTGAGAATATGGTATCCATAAATCTCATAATTATATTATCAACCCACCCTCCATAATAGCCGGCGAGCAGGCCGAAAAAAGTCCCTATAATCGTTGATATGCAGGTGGAGACAATTCCGGTTTTTAAGGCGACCCTGGTCCCAAGGACAATCCTTGAAAAAATATCCCTCCCAAAATTATCGGTGCCAAAAAGATGCTGTGCATTTGGGAGCATGAATTTACTTGCCAAATCCAGTTTGAAGGGATCATATGTTTTAATCTGATCAGCAAAAATAGCAATTACTATTATGATAAAAAGGACTGAGCCTCCAATCATGATGAATTTATGGTTGGCGATGGTTTTAAGTTTTGTTATCAGGTTTTTCCTTCTGTTTTTAGCTATTAATTCCCTGTTTATTTTTTTGACTAGATTTTTTTCCATTTCATGCAAGTTTTTATTGGTAATTTTTCTTTTTACATTATACCAGCCCCATAAAAGGGGCTGGTATATGGA
>JAFGDA010000138.1 GCA_016932375.1 Actinomycetota bacterium
AGTGGGTCATCCCGGTAATAATAAGATATGGTAAGTTTATAGTAGCCAGGAGGACAGGCGACTTAAGGATAGCAGGTGTCTGCCAGGTCCTGCGGAGCTTTGATGAATGCAAAAAGGCTTTTATTCACTCATTCTATATAGAAAAGAGTTTTAGAAGGAAGGGCATAGGGAAATTATTGCTGGAAAGGATGCTGGAGATTTTAAGATCCTGCGGATTTGAAAGTGTAGAGCTGACTGTTGATCCTTTAAATATTGCTGCTGTCGAATTATATAGTGGTTCAGGTTTTAAAAAGGCAGGGTCACGCAAGGATGAATACGGGAGAGGTATTGACCGGGATCTTATGAGGTTTGAAATACAGAAAAATTTTTATTAAAAAGGCAGGGTGATTAAAACGTTAACCAGGGAACAGTTAGCAAAGACCATCGACCAGACTCTATTGAATCCCATTGCTACCCCCAAGAATATAGAGCAGTTGTGCCTGAGTGCCAGGAAAAATCATTTTGCGGCGGTGGTGATAAACCCGGCAAATGTTGTACTGGCGAAGGCGATACTCAGGGATACGGACGTCAAGGTCTGTTCGGTAGTGGGTTATCCGCTTGGTGTCAACACCATAGAGACAAAAGTATTTGAATCAAGGGATTGCATAAGAAAAGGAGCTGATGAGCTTGACCTGGTCATCAATCTCGGTGCAGTTAAGGCAGGAAATTATGAATATGTTGAGAAGGAACTCGGCATCATTGTCAATGTCATAAGAAGGGAACAGATAGCCGAGTACAACCGCCATATAAACATAAAGGTGATAATAGAAACCGGCATACTTTCAAGGGATGAAATCAAACAGGTATCAGCAATAATTGAAAGATCAGGTGCTGATTTTATCAAGACCTCTACCGGGTTCGGGGCAAAAGGTGTGGAACTTGATGATGTACGCCTGATAAGGGAAGTGGTTACCAGGAATATAGGGGTAAAGGCTTCCGGCGGCATAAGAACCTTTGAAGATGCACAGGCCCTGATAGATGCCGGCGCTACCAGGCTGGGTACTTCCAGTGGAATAAACATCATAAAAGAATACAGTGCGATTTTTGATAAATAAATGTTTTTTTAAAAAAAGTGGCTTCCTATAAGGCGAAAGCTATAATATTAAAGTCCTATAAACTGGGAGAAGCTGATAAAATAATAAAGCTGTTTTCCAGTGATGGCTACCTCATCAGCGCTGTTGCCAAAGGTGCAAGAAAGGTCCGCTCGCGGTTCGGGGGAAGGCTTGAACTGTTTAATCTTGTAGATATTGAGGCAGCAGAAGGAAGGAACCTGGATGTACTTAACCAGGTTGAAATACTCCAGAGCTTTAAAAATATCCCCCAGGATTTTAATAAGTTTATATTCTGTGAACTTATTGGAAACATTATCTTAAAGACACAGGCCCCGGAAGGCGACCCCTCACCTTTGCTTTTCAAGCTTCTTTACTTCTGCTTTAATGAGATAGACAACATTGAGCAGGATGATGTGGAAACCATAAAAAAAACGATGTCCTTCTTTATTGCAAAATTCTTAAAAATATCCGGGTATGCCCCTCTTATGGAAAGCTGCAGCTCATGCGGCGCACCTGTTTCAGGCCTTTATTCATTCCATAAAAATAATATCCCTTTTTCGGTAGGATACGGAGGGATCCTGTGTAAAAAGTGCGCATTATCAATAGCTGTAAAGGATAGTTTAAATCCCTCTGGCTACAGGCTTCTTAGCGACCTTCTTGACCTGAAGCTGGAAGAGATAAGGGACATGCAGGCAAATCCTTATGATTTAAAAAAAATATATAGACTTCTTGAAAGTTATCTTGTATACCATACGGGATGCACTGTCGAAAGCTTTAAATACCTTAAAAAAATAGGGTTATAAATATTCACGCTCCATATAGCCAACCTTCAAAAGTATCAATTCTTTTTAGCAGGTTAAATGAATTACCCTGAAATTTACAAGCACCCATGGCAAGTAAATGAAGCCAGGGGAGCCTTATCCTGCCCTCTTATTAAAAAAAAGCGTGGTTGCTGAAAACAGCAAAAGGATAAAAAAGAAATAAAGAGGAAACCAGATGAGGTTCAAAAGCCCAAAATTTTTCATAACATATTGCAATATAAAGATAATAAAAAGGAAAATTAATGACGCAATTAATGCAATTAGGCTTGATCTTGTAAGATCCTGGTATTGTTTTTCATCGTACCATTCGGTTATCTTCTCCCTTATCCTGATTATAAGCCAGTAAAGAATTATCAGTACATAGGGGACCACTGCTATAACGCTGGTTACGACTATCCCTGCTTTTAGTGCCCACCCGGGTAATGGATATACTGTCGAATAAAGAAGCGAAAAAATTACAATAAGGGAAAGTCCCGATATCCCGCTTAGAATCCCTATGTACTGAGCATTGATAAATATGGAATCGTCCTTCAGGACTATTTCCTCCCTGTTAGCTGCCGCTGATTTTTTTGTCAGCACGATAAGGGTTATCATAAGAATATAAAAAATAAGGTGAAGGGCCTGGCTGAAAAACAATATGGTAAACTCACCCGGCAGTCCAAATATATATTCTTTTGAAATGTCGCCCATAAGTGCAAAATCCCCGAAAAGCATGAGGAAGGAAGTTATACCTGAAAAAAACAGGAATGCACGCAGGAAATTGTCCCTTTTAAAAAAGTATAACTGCAATATAAGGGTAAGTATAGCTGAAAGGTGGAAAAAACCTGATACGATATATGCAGATGCAACGGGTAATTCAAATATCCTCAGGGTACCGCTGACATCCCCCATATTTATAATAGTGTTCCTGAGAATTACAAAGAATATATTGCTGAGTATTAACCCGGCTGTCGAGACCGATCCAAGGATAAGTGTTGTATTATTGCTTATTTTCATTAGTTTTTTCATTATTATAACCATTCCTTTCGTTATTCCCTGTTTCTAAAATGGATGAAAGAGATGCACCCCCGGGCTTATCGCCTTTAATGGATTTTACCAGCCTGATTGTTTTATGGCTTTTGCCATTGCCTACTCTTTCCCGAAATAAAATATTTCCTCAACTGTCTTGCCAAAAAAAGCTGCTATTTTGAGTGCCAGCAGTACAGAGGGATTGAATTTGCCGGTTTCAATGGAGTGAATGGTAAGGCGCGTAACCCCCACTGCATTTGCAAGTTCCTGCTGGGATATTTCGTTATGGTCGAACCTGCACCTGCGTAAATTATTTTTAAGCTTCTGGACCTTTTCCATGATAAAAATAACAATGTATATAA
>JAFGDA010000139.1 GCA_016932375.1 Actinomycetota bacterium
CAGATGCTTCCTTATACAGGTCCAGCACATTTTTACGTTCAAGGATCAAGGGCATGGTTAACCTCGCTATTTGTCTTTGAAATTAAATTTCTAAAAGCTTACGCCCACAATATTTTCCACTTCAAGCTCTGCCTGCCGCTTTCAGCGTTGTATCTCCATCTACAGGTTTACACAGGTAATATTTTCGACAGAATAAATTTATTAATTATATTTCTGGAACAATAAATATTTCTTACCGTAATAATCAAGGTCGTTTTTTTTAGGTTTTATTATATCAAATTGTGTCCGCATTTTTTTAAAACCATATTCCGGACTTTTAAAGATACCAACTCCATAACCTGCTATTATTGCCGCGCCTTTGGTTGCATAATCATCGTTCCTGTCTTTCGAAATCAGGATTTCCTTACCGGTAACATCAGATATGAGACCGGGCCAAACCCTGCTTTTTGTTCCTCCCCCGACCATTTTAATCCTGTTGACATCAATTCCTTTTTCCTTAAATACAGCCAGTATCTTCTTCAGCTGGAATGCAACCCCCTCCATTATTGCTTTCATCAAGTCAGTATAATTATGGCCTATTTCCAGGTTCAGGAAAGATGCTTTCTGGGATATGTTAAAACCCGGACCGAAATTCCCTGTAAGATATGGATGAAATATTATATTGTTTTTAATATTATTAAAATCACCAGCATTTTTATCAACTAATTCAAATAACTCTTTTTCACTCCCAAGGTTCATTACATTCAATGCCAGCCAGTTAATAGAAGCCCCTGCAGCAGGAATAGTATAAATAAGACCGTATTTTCCTTTAATTATATTCCTGCCAGCAGCGAAAAAATGTTCCTTATCCATAAGGGGTTCGTCAGTCATTTTAAAAACAACCCAGGCAGTCCCGGTCGCAAGCAATATTTCACTACAATCAAATATGCCTGCTCCGACTGCCGAGCAATACTGGTCGTGGCCCCCGTTTACAACTGCGACTTTATTGCCAAAACCAATTTCGCCGGATATCTCACTGTTTAAAAACCCTGCAATTTCACCGGATTCCCTGATTTGCGAAAAATGCTTTTCTCCCAGACCAATTAATTTTAATATTTCTTTATCCCACTTTCCTTCTTTCACATTATAAAATAATGTTATTGATGCATTCGAAGGATCCTGGTAGTTATTGCCGGTAAGCTTATGAATCAAAAAGTCATTGACATAGAGCACTTTATGGATATTTTTAAATACATTTTTTTTATTTTCTTTTAACCAGAACAGGGGCATGAAGGATACATGCGTATCAAGCCTCCAGCCTGTCTTCATGTAGAAATCAATATTTTTTTCCCTTAGTTCCTGTTCTTTTTCATAAATCTCTTCCCCTCTTCTATCCAGCCAGGTGATTGCATTGCACAGGGGATTAAAATCCTTATCAACGGGAACCACCGTGCCTCCCTGGGTTGAAATCGACATTGCCATGAAATTTTCCCTGATTGCGGATGTCTTACATATACTTTTTAATACGTATTTCAGGCCATTTATCCAGTCGCCGGGATTTTGCTCATGGAAGTTTTTTTCAGGAGAGAAACTCTTATATTCATAGCTTGCCCTATCCAATAATTCACCATCCGAAGAATAAAGCGAACCTTTGATATTGGTCGTTCCTATATCAATGCCTGCTATGAATTTACTTACTCTATTTTTTTTTATCATAAGCACCTTTTATAAAATCGACAGCAGAACAGCAAGACTACCGGCAGCAAGACCCCTGCCGCTAATTGACCTGCACTGTAAAAATCGATCTTCTTTTCACTTGTTGTAATTAAAATTTAAAATTTTACTGTGACCCGTGTATTTAATATATTAATTTCAGGCCGAGTATTTTTACCAGCTCAGCCAGGTGATCCATTATGTCTTCATATACGAATACATAATGATTTGCAAGCTGATTATCTGCAAATTTATTGTCATCCCCATCAGGTGTAAATATTAAAGTGGACCAGCCGTTCGCAACAGGCTCTACAGGTTTCACGTTGCCTTTGCTTATATGGAATATATAGCTTCCTTCCCTGTCATTTTCTATCCTGCCTATAGTGACTTCCCCTTCTTTAAAATCGTATGAGGATACTACTCCACCTGTGGTAATGCCATCCTTGCTTATCCTGGGGTTCTGGGGTATAAGCCTTACCTTTGTTCTACCGGAGGCACAGCTATGCGGGCTCAATCCGCAATGGTCCATTAAAAAGCCCCCTTCCTCAAGTTTGTATATGTCCCCGAAATATATTGGAGTGCCTTCTTTAGCAAGCCCTTTCATTATGACCATTGTCAGCAGCGCATGTATATCGCCTTCATCGGTGCACATCACCCCTTCATCGGTAAGCATGGACAGCGGAAGGCAGGCAGTACATCTTAGATAGGTGGAAAATTCATGCTGGCATTTTACCGATACACCGCTCCAGTTTCCTTCATGAACCATTTTTTTCAATGCAAGGTACATTTTCATTGATTTTTCAAGTGAGTGGTTATTGATTATTTCCTCGTCGATAATACAATCCCTTTTTAGTATTGCACCTGTCTCTCCTATCTCACCCTGGGTAATTTCTTCCATTCTCTTAAACAGGATATAGGAATCCGCTGACGTGTCAATTTCGACACCGAAAACATCCCTTAATTTCAACTGGTCAAAACAGGCCGTATATATCCCCATGGAGCAATAACCTATCAGCCCAAGCTTTGTCTTCCTTAAGGTCCTTGATACCGAAGAAGCCATGGAATATGTGCTTATGGATTTTAAAACTTCATCCCTTTCGGGGAATTCCTGGATTGACTTAAATTTAAATCCCATCTGCTTCAGTGCGTTCCTCAGTACTGTAAATGCTGAATTGGAACCGAGGAAATGGCCCTGCCTTATCAGCTTGAGGCTTTCAGGAAAACCAAGGAGAAGGATATTTTCATTCCTTATTTCTTCGAGGGGGTGGCAGAGCACCGGAGGTTCTATCCAGTTACCTGGTACTATTACAAACAGGTCCACATCTTTTGATTTCAGGTATCTTATCTCTTCCCTTACTTCTCCGTCAGTAGTGGCATATTTATTGTTGAAGATTACTTCAATACCCCTGTCTTCGAGTTTTTTTAGCCCTTTTTTCAGCAACCCGAGTGAGAAGCCTGAAGGCTCCCTTACATGTGAAGCCAAAACTATTCCGGTTTTTGGTTTCTGTAGAGTCATTTGATATTCCTTTATTAAATTTCATTATAGATTAATAGGGTACTTCCCATATTTTCTTATAAAATCAACCATCCTGTGCGTATTTTTTTCATGGGTCGGGGTAGGCTGGATGCAATGGGCGCCGCCTATCAGCAACCCTCCCCCGGGCGCCACGCCTTTAAGCAGCCTCCTGAGTTCCGAATAAAGCTCCTCTTCGGTTCCAAAAGGAAGTATGTACTGGTTATCAACAATTCCCCAGAAAGAAAGCTCCCTGCCAAATTTTTTATTGATTTCAACCGGGTCCATGCATTTGGGCTGGATAGGGTTCAGTATATCCAGACCGACTTCAATAAAATCAGGAATTATCGGTTCTATATAACCATCACTGTGGTGGGCAAAAAGAATATCCTTATTCTTTTTCCTGAGTTCGGAGTAAATCCTTGCATACCTTGGCTTAAAAAATTCAATGAATTGCTCGCGCCTGATAAACATCCTGTCCTGCATCCCGAAATCATCACCAGTCCAGATAACATCAACTCCGTACTCAATCAGTTTTTCCCCGCATTTTATATAGAAATCAACAAGGCGGTCCAGGAGTTCATGCGCAAAATCCTTATTTTCCAGTAAATCAACAAGCCAGTTTTCCATCCCCCTTAAATACCAGGAATTCTCAAATAATGTACATGCTATACCACCAACAATAAGGTAATCTTTCCTGTATTTTTCAATAAGTTCTTTAAGGCCGTTAAACCTGTCTTTTTTATACGGGTCAGGAAACCTGTAATTATCATAGTTCTTCAGGTCTGATAGTGGATGATTGACCATTTCAGTGTATATACCACCCTCATGGGGTACCCTCCTCCAGGTGATATCCCATTCATCAACATATTCTTCCGTATTCTTCAAATAAAAATTTGCGCAGACCCCTGTGCTGTATATAAGCCATTCATTCCCAGCAGCTATTTCTGCATCATACCCTTTTGTGTTTGTCTCTTTTTCAATCTTTTCCAGCACCTCGGGTGTTAAAAAATTATGTATTGGCACCCTGTCCGGCTCTTCATGGTTTAATGCAGTCAGTACCCTTTCCCTGCTATTCAATCTTATCCCCCTCCATTATTTTACTTTAATAAGTTATCTCCATTTTTTTATAAATGTCCTGTATAATTCCGTATTTATTTCAAAATCAATAGGATACTTTCCAAATTCTTCCCCTGTTTCATACATAGCCAGTATATTCCCAGTCGGAATTGACGGCAGGGCAGGAGAATTATCGGTAGATAAAATATATCTTCCTCCAGGAGCAGCAACCTTTATGGTCTCTTTTACTACCTGGCGCACCTGATCGGTCGTACCAAGCTCCAGAAGCCTGCCCAGGTCTATATTCCCCCATAATGTTATTTTCTTTCCATATTTTTCTTTCAATAATTTTATATCCATATTACAAAATGACTGAAGTGCCATTACTGCATCAGCTCCAGCATCCACAAGATCGTCCATAACTTCATTTAAATCACCGTCAGAGTGAAAAGCTACAGGAACCCCGAGCGCTTTTTTTATTTCCTTTATCTGCCATTTAAGAAGGGGGAAGTAATACTCTCTCATGTCGTCAGGCCTCAGGAACGTCCCCATGTTTGAGGAAAAATCATCACCAATCCATACGATATCTCCACCATGCTTAAAGCACTCTTTTGCAAGTTCCACGTTATATTCAACATATTTTTTCATAAATTTAAATAATTTTTCCCTATCCGTATAAAACCAGATCATATAATTTTCAAACCCGGTCAAATTATACCAAACACCAAAATTGGCACTGTCGGTTATTGGAAATACACATAATTCTGATTTTTTTGACCACATTTCGATATTCTCATATCCAAACTTTGAAACATCCGGGAACTCATAACTATCCAGGTCGTCAGGGGTTTTAATAACATGCTCAATCTTGCTTTCATTTTCAATTATTGTAATCGTATTTCCAAAAATATCCCTGACGATTCTCTTATTCCCTACCTGTTCAGCTTCACTCAGGCTGAAAGTGGGAAAAACAGCAATAAGATCACAATGTATCAGTCTCCTGAACTTCAATTGTTTGTCAAATTCCTGAGGGCTCATAACTTCATACATCCATGCAGCAAGCGCATTCCCGTAATCTTCTTTTGCTTTTAACCCAAGTGCTTCATCAATAATTTTAGGATGATACATAACATCGCCCTTTGGGATCTTATCAGGAATAATTCCATTCAATGTTTTTAAAACTCTTTCTCTCGAGTTCATTGTTTTCCCTCCCTGTTCATACTAACGAATCAGTTTATAGGATTTATAAAACCTGTTTTGCTTTTAACCTGTCCAGTGCCAGGGCAAAAAGCAATACAATTCCGCTTGTTACCATCTGGAAAAAACTTGATATATTCATAAGTACCATATAATTATTCAGGATCCCGATAAGCAGGGCACCAAGAAGTGTCCTTCCAATAACACCTTTTCCTCCCGACAGACTTACCCCTCCTAAAACCGCAGCTGTAATTATTCCAAATTCGGTACCGTCTGCCATACCGCCCTGCACAGAACCAAGTCTTGCTGTCATTATTATCCCACCAATTGCGGACATAACCCCGCTAAGGATAAATAATATCATTTTAATCCTGTTGGAATTTACTCCGGATAATAAGCTGACCCTTTCATTGCTCCCAATGGCA
>JAFGDA010000140.1 GCA_016932375.1 Actinomycetota bacterium
TAGGGAAATAATAATATTTGAAGGAGGAAAGTGTGCAGGGTAACAAGCTTTATGTAGGAAATTTAAACTACTCCGTTAATGATGAGCAACTTGAGAAGTTGTTCTCTGAATACGGACAGGTAGTAAAAGCAAATGTTATCGGGAACAAAGGGTTTGGATTTGTTGAGATGTCGGAAAATTCCGAAGCTGAAAAGGCTAAGGAAGCTCTAGACGGTACAGATTTCGAGGGGCGTACGCTAAAAGTAGATGAAGCCCGTCCACAAAAGCCCAGGCCTAATAGAGAGTTTCGTAGATACTAAATAAAAAAAACTGCCTGCAGGTTATTTAAAGATCCTGCAGGCAGTTTTTTTTAATGAACATAATGAATATTTATACGGTAGTTTTATTGTATAGATAGGGAATTAACTCCCAAGATAATCCTTAAGAACCCTGGTCCTGTTTGAGTTTTTCAGTTTGTTTAATGCTTTAAATTCTATCTGTCTTATTCGTTCCCTCGTAAGGTTATACTCTCTTCCAACTTCTTCAAGTGTCCTCGGGTGTCCATCCTGAAGGCCAAACCTGAGCTGGATTATCCTTTTTTCCCTGTCTGTAAGTGTATTAAGCACTTCATGAAGCTGGTTTTGAAGCATTGCGAACGAAGCGGCATCCGAAGGTTTTTCAACTTCAAGGTCTTCAATAAAATCCCCGAGATGGCTATCGCCTTCTTCACCTACAGGTGTTTCAAAGGAAACAGGATGCTGGCTTATTTTAATTATTTCCCTTACCTTATCCGGAGTGGAATCCATCTTTTCAGAAATCTCTTCGGCTGAAGGGTCCCTGCCGAATTTCTGGATCAGCTGTCTCTGTATCCTTATAAGTTTATTGATGTTTTCCACCATGTGTACCGGAACCCTGATGGTCCTTGCCTGGTCCGAGATGGCTCTTGTGATTCCCTGTCTTATCCACCATGTTGCATAGGTGGAAAATTTATAGCCCCTTCTGTAATCAAACTTTTCCACTGCCTTGATCAGGCCAAGATTACCTTCCTGTATAAGGTCCAGGAAGAGCATCCCTCTTCCTACGTATTTCTTGGCAATACTTACGACCAGCCTGAGATTGGATTCCACAAGCAGCTGTTTTGCAGCTGTGTCACCAGCTTCAACTCTTTTGGCGAGTTGCACTTCTTCAAAAGCAGACAGGAGTCTTGATTTGCCAATCTCTTTAAGATATGTCCTTACAGGGTCACCCGTTAAAGACTTTGTGGAAACATCCTGTTTAAGCAGGGTATTCCCTTTATTTTGCATCCCTGTCCCGCTCGCGCTTTCCTTGTTACCATCTATTATGTCTATTTCCAGCTTATTTATGGCATTTATAACATTTTCAACCTGTTTTTTTGATAACTCCAGGCCTGAGAGTGTATCCACAATTTCTTCAGAAGTAAGAATACCGTTTTCTTTACCCTTATCTAAAAGTTTTTTTATTTCTTTTGTAATAAATTCATTTTTTCTTTTTATTTTTAATCACCCTGACATTAATAAAATATTTAAATATCCGGACTATTATAAGAGCCGGAAACCCGGTTAATATCTTTTCCTCAATCTCCTGAGTTTTGAATTTAAATCTCCACCAGACTCTTTATTAAAATTACGTCTGCCCCTGTGTTCATTCGAGCTCCTGTTTACCTGAGGTTTAGCTTCATTTACCTGGATGACCCTGTCTTTAAAATTACTCTTATCAAGCTTTTCCATGGCTTTTATTGCATCATCTTCGGTTTCCATTTCAACAAAACCAAAACCTTTTGATTTTCCATCAAGGGTCCTTATTATTTTTGCTGATGCTACGCTACCCTCATTTGAAAACAGCTCTTCCAGCTCCTCATTTGTAGCAGAATATTCCAAATTTCCAACAAATAGTCTTTTACTCATTTAACTTCCTTTCATTTAACATTACAAAAATAACAGCAGAAAAAAATAGATAATACAAAACCAAGATTTTAATTCGGTAGGTTCGCCCAAAACGACAGTATTAAATATATTACCTAAATTTAATCTAAACGGTCAGTTATATTATAACACAATTATGCCATATTGGATAAAAATACCTTTTCCCGTACCTGTCAGCTGTTTTCCTGATGAAGCTGTAAGTGCCGCTTTCTATTTCAGGTTTTCGGGGTTAAGGCACTCCAGCTCTTTAATAATAAACCTGCCGTCTTTTCTTATGAGATTTCCGTCAAAGTAGATTTCCCCTCCTCCAAATTCCGGTGTTTGGATAAGGACAAGGTCCCAGTGGATTGAGGAGTGGTTTCCATTTGATGCCTCCTTATAACATCTTCCGGGTGTAAGGTGGATACTGCCCATGATCTTTTCATCAAAGAGAGGGTCTTTAATAGCCCTAATTATATAAGGATTTAATCCAATCGCGAATTCCCCGAGATACCTTGCCCCTTCGTCCATATCAAGTATCTTTTTTATCTTATCGCTATCATTGGCAGATGCCTTTATGATCCTGCCTTTCTTAAATTCAAAATAAATATTTTCGTAAGTGAAACCCTGGAAAACTGCGGGGGTGTTGTAAGTAATGAATCCTTCCGCAGAATCCCTTACAGGGGCGGTAAACACCTCTCCATCCGGTATGTTGGATTCACCTGCTGCCTTTATTGCATGTATTTCCTTTATGGAAAAAACCAGGTCTGTTTTAGGGCCTTTAATCCTGACCTTATCAGTTTTTTCCATAAGCTTTACGAGGCTGTCCATTGCTTTTGACATTTTTGAATAATCTATTGTGCAGACATCAAAATAGAAATCTTCAAATGCTTCCAGGCTGGTATTTGCAAGCTGGGCCATGGAATCATTGGGCCACCTTAGAACGACCCATTTGGTATTTTCCACCCGTTCTTCAGAAACAATACTGCTGAATTCCCTCGTATGAAGATTTATTTTTTCAACAGGGAGATCCCCAAACTCGTTTACATTATCATGTGCCCTTATCCCGATGAATGCATCCATTCCTTTCATTCTTTTCATTTCGTAGTCTGTCATAAGGGCAAGCTGCTTTTTAGTGCAGCTTTTTATTATTTCCCTGATTATCCTGTCATCTTTCAGGGAAACAAAAGGAATGCCACCTACTTCATAGATCTTTTTTATTAATTCCCTTACCAGGGGAAATGCAGTTGAACCATAACACTGGATAAGTGCTTTTTCGCCTTTTTTTATATTACATGAGTAGCAAATCAAAATTTCTGCGAGTTTTTTTATCCTGTCATCCATTAAATAACTCCTGTTACGTATTTAAAAAAATAATGTCTTTAAAAATCAGTTACCATTTATCTTATTATCTTATGCAAAACTGGCCAGGTATGAGGCACCGGTTCAGCAGGGAATTCTTATTGTCATTTTAAAACATGGATCTAAATGAATTCCGGAGGTATATTTTATATGCATAAACCAGGAATTACAGCATATTTATGGATATGCATAAAACATTTATCTACCCTGAAAGATATGGCAAACTGCAAATCATCGATAAAAGAGCGTATTATCTATTAACCAAATTTCTTTCTCAATTTTCTAAGCTTTGAATCAAGGTCATCTCTTGAGCGGTTGCCAGAATCAGGCCTTCCGCTGTTTTCAGGAAAATTCTTTTTGACGTTTTCCCTTGCTTCGTTTACTACAATTGTCCTGTCCTTAAAGATGCTTTGATTGAATTTTTCTGCTGCATTCTTTGCCTCTTCTTCGGTTTCCATTTCAACGAAACCGAATCCACGGGATTTACCATCCCATCTTGTTATGACCTTTGCGTAAATAACCTTACCCTGGTCCGAGAAAAAATCTTCCAGGTCTTTGTCGGTGACGGAATATTCAAGATTTCCGACATATAATCTTTTATTCACCTGTTTGTCCTTTCTTTAATTTGGTGTTTGACCTGCGTAACA
>JAFGDA010000141.1 GCA_016932375.1 Actinomycetota bacterium
AAACTATTAATAATTGTACCACTAAAATTACCACAATATAAGATAAATCCAGATAAGAATTTCCCATACGGACAAAGGGTATTATCTTCCTGAATATCCTTAATACTGGTTCTGTTATGTTAACCAAAAATTTATAAGGCCCTGACCAGAAACCGTATGGTGATATCCTGAACCATGACAGGATTACCCGCACAAATATTAAAACCATATAAATCCTGAGTAAAATAATTATTATCTCAAAAAATATTTCCATTAACGACTCCAGTAGCACTATGCCGGTTAACCATACAAACAGTAAGTACCAATCTTAAAGGCAATACAGCTAATCCAGTTTCTTCTCAAGTTCGCAGGCCCTGTTTCTTGCCCGCTCCACCGCATCGTATACTATCGATTTGAGCTGTCCTTCCCTGAACCCGGCAAGCGCCCTTTCGGTAGTGCCACCAGGGGAAGCTACCATATCTATCAATTTGTCGATGCCGTATCCCGACTGCTCCATTGTTATTCCTGCACCTATCATTGTTTTTATTACAATTTTTTTTGCAGTTTCCAACTTCAGGCCATTTTTTACTCCTGCTTCAATCATATATTTGCAGAAAAGAAAAAAGTATGCAGGCCCGCTGCCATTTAGTGCTGTCGATATATCCTGTAATTCCT
The DNA here is from genome assembly GCA_016932375.1 of Actinomycetota bacterium. GTDB lineage: Bacteria > Actinomycetota > Humimicrobiia > Humimicrobiales > Humimicrobiaceae > JAFGDA01. The sequence continues at coordinate 655 of JAFGDA010000141.1, forward strand.
CATCTATTATCACATATTCGCCAATGCTTCCCATCATTCCTTCTACAAATCCCATATCTTCTTCTGATGCATAAATGCCCCGGCTGATGGATGACATGCCGCAGCAGTAAACTGCAGGCATGTTCGGCATAATCCTGACTACGGAAATACTTTTATTTAACTTCTTTATTATATATTCTGTGGAAATACCGGCAGCTATACTCAGTATCGAAGTTTTCCGGGGATCAATACCAGCACTTAAAATATCAAGAACTTCCTCAATATCATGGGGTTTTACAGCAATAAGTATGTATCTGCAGGTTCTTGAAATATGGACTATATCGGCAGCCTGTTTGAGTCCATACCTGCCCGATATCCCGCCGGCTTTGTTTTTGTCTTTTTCAAAAAAAATTAGGTTCCCCGGTTTTAGAAAAGACGACCTTAGCATACCATCCAGGATGGCCTGACCCATGTTCCCGCAGCCTATTATACCAAGCCTGTATTTCATATGAGTGACATCCCCTTTTAATCATGGAAAGAATTATATGGATCAAAAAGACCGTTTTCCTTTAATAACTGGTTTTCTTTTGAGCTCACCTCGACATTGTACGGGGTTATTAAAAAAACCTTGTCGGCAACTTTTTTTATATTGCCCTCCAGCGCATAAGTCAGCCCGCTGCAAAAATCAATTACCCTTTTAGACAGGTCCTGGTTCGTATTTTGCAGGTTTATAATAACCGGTACATTAGCCTTAAACCTGTCCGCAATTACCTGGATTTCTTCAAACTCTTCCGGAGCCGCTATAAATACACTTGATATGCTTTTATCCCCCGGGCTTCCAATTAGTGATAATTTTTTTCTCGATTTTGATTCCTGGACAACTTCTGCATCCCCGGCAGTTTCTTTCTCCCTGAAAGCTGAAGGTAAAATCCTCCGGTAATGTTCTCTTCCAGCGGTTTCCCTCCTCCTGGTAGCATTGCTTACTGCTTCTTTGGCCCTTATCATTTTATTGTTTTCCGGCCCGGTCTCATCTTCACTTCCAAATCCAAAAAATAACTGGATCTTTTTTATAAAGCTGCTCACTTCAAACATCCTCCTGTAGCTATTGTGCAAAAATTAAAACGCTCCTGCCACTATTCATATTTCCCTATGACCTTATTTCAATTATGGCACCATGTCTTCCAGTAGTTTTATTTCTCCTGTATGAATAAAATCTTTCATCGCAGCAACTGCATATGTTGCAATCCCTTATGTTACCCGGACTTAACCCTCCGTTTACAAGCATGGATATATTTAAACCCGCCAGGTCCAGGTGATGTCGCTGTTTCCCGGTTATGATATGTTCCGTATTTCCAAATCGGTATGAAAAATTTTTTATCATATCCTGGCCAACGGTGTAACAGCATTTCCTTATGCACGGGCCTATAAAAGCCAGCATGTCATGGGCCCTGCATTTAAACCTGTCTTTTAAATAATCAAGCACTTTTATGGTTAGCTGTTCGAAAGTACCTTTCCATCCTGCATGTAACGCAGCAATTATTTTTTTCTCAATATCCGCTATGAGTATAAGACTGCAGTCGGCACCCATCACCATTAGAGGGGTATCTGCCCTGCCTGTTATAAGGCAATCCGCTTCAATGGGTATATCACCTCCGTGATTTTCAATACTACTGCCTATATGGATGATATTATTACCATGAACCTGCCTTGAAGATAATAATTCACAGCTTGCAGACCCTATGGCATCCAGAACCAGCCGGCGGTTTTTATAAACTGTCCCAGTGTTTTCCCCGACATGATATGCAAGATTCAGGTGGCGGTAACCATTCCGGCTGAGACCCCCGCTTCTTGAAGTAAACCCGCAGAAAATACCATACTTTTCCATGAATGGAAAATTGATAACCGGCAGCTTTCTTTTTTCTTCACAGGCAACTTCCAACATAATATAAAAAAGATTATTCCTTTTCCTTTCTCAGGAAGGTGGGGATATCCAGGTAATCATCATCAAGGTCATCAAAACTTGTATCGGGAACTTTTTTGGTCCCGGGCTCTTTTTCCCTGGTAATTATTATCTTTTCTTCTTTTTCTTCCTCAAGTTCAGCAAATTTTTCTGTCATTTCTTCTGCTGAAATATCAGTCTCTTTTTCAATCTTTTTCTTTTTTTTAGAACCAAACCCTGTAGCTATTATAGTGACCTTAATCCGGTCATTCATGGTATCATCAATAACCGATCCAAAAATAATATTGGCTTCAGGACTGGAAGCATTCCTTATTATCTCAGCAGCTTCATTGATTTCAAATAATTTAAGATCCGGTCCTCCGGATATGTTTAAAAGTATCCCGGTAGCCCCTTCGATTGAATCTTCTATAAGCGGGCTGTTTATTGCATTCTGGGCAGCCTTGATGGCCCTGTTGTCTCCCGAAGCAATCCCCTCTCCTAAAATTGCGTTCCCTGCATCTTTTATTATTGATCTCACATCGGCAAAATCCAGGTTTATAAGACCCGGCAGGGTTATAAGGTCAGTGACTCCTCTTACACCGGCTTTCAGGACATTATCGGCAAGTTTAAATGCATTGAGAAGTGTCGTATTATCATCGGCTATTTCCAGAAGTTTGTCATTAGGTATAACAATAAGGGTGTCCACTATATTTTTGAGCTCTTTTATGCCATCCTCCGCCTGCTGCATCCTTTTCCTGCCTTCAAACGAAAAAGGCCTTGTCACCACTGCAATTGTAAGACAGCCTGATTCCTTTGCTATCTTGGCTATTATAGGAGCTGCTCCAGTCCCTGTGCCACCTCCTTCACCGAGCGTAAGAAAAACCATATCTGCATCCTTTACGGATTCCTTTAACGCTTCTATGCACCTTTCTGCTGCCATCTTACCTACTTCAGGATTAGACCCGGCACCAAGACCCGTATCGCCTATCAGCACCTTCCTGTCTGCATTAGACATCATAAGAGCCTGGGCATCAGTATTTACTGCCACAAATTCACAACCGCTCAGGTTGTCTTCCATCATCCTGTTTACAGCATTGCTGCCGCCGCCGCCCACTCCAATTACCCTAATCACTGCGTAATAACTTTTATCAAGGTCCAGAGTCACGATTACCCCCTAATAATCAATTTTTAATAATCCTGGAAATAAAATTCCTGAATCTATCCAAAAAACTTACCTCTTTGCCCTTTTCAGCAGTTTTATTATCCAGATAATCTTCCATCTGGCCAGCATACTTAAGGATCCCCACACTTGTTGAATAAATGGGGTCATTTATCACTTCAAGGGGTCCTTCCACTTCCAGCGGAAGCCCGGGCCGTACCGGAAGACCAAAAACAGATTCTGCAAGGGCGCATATTCCCTTTAACTGTGAAGTGCCACCTGTGATAACCAGTCCGCATGGTGCTGCATGCAGGAGCCTGCATGATTCAACCTGTTCTTTAATCAGGTTAAGCAATTCTTTAACTCTTACATTAACGATATTATATAACTTTATATTCAGGGCAGTTTTATTCCGGTTTATTATCAGGTCATTCATGTTTGCCTTATTAAGCGTATCATAAAAATTATAATCCACGTTGGCATATTTTTTCTTTATCTCCTCAGCTTTGGAGAAGGTTATATTAAGCCCGATAGATATGTCGTTTGTAATAAGATCACCTGCTACCGGAAGACAGTAGGTAAATATCATTTTCTTATCTTTATATATTGCAACATCAGTAGTCCCGCCACCAAGGTCAAGAAGTATGACACCACTTTCCTTTTCCTCAGGTGTAAGCACTGCTTCACCTGAAGCAAGGGCTTCTAAAATAATATCCTCTATGTCTATTTTGGCTGCCTTTAGACTGTTCACGACATTATTTATAAGAGGGGTATAACCGTATACCGCCATCAATTCTACTGCAAGCTTATTTGCAGTAAGCCCTATAGGATCCACTATACCCTTTTCATCGTCTATTACAAATTGTTTTATAAGAGTGTGGATAACTTCATTCTGGGGAGAAAGGTTTACCTTGTTTGCAATATGCATAAGCCTGTCTACATCAGATTTACGCACGATATTCCCGGGAGAATTTATCGCAATATCGCTCCATCTGTTGGTGAAGGAGATATGCTTACCGGTAATCCCTATATAAGCCTGGTCTATAAAATATTTGGTTGATGCCTCAGCCATTTCTACTGATTTCAGTATGGATCTCGTAGCCTCGTTTATGTCAACTACAAGCCCCTTCTTAATTCCTTTGCAGGGATAAATACCATGGCCGTCTATCTTTAATACATTATTCTTATTTAAACTTCCAATAAGGGTTATTACTTTTGTAGTGCCAATGTCTATTCCTACCATGCTGTCTTTGTTTGCCGGCAAAGAGACCTCCGTTCACTTGACTACCGGGTTTTCAGTACTTCTAATGTCTATTATATTATAACTTGTTTTTTCTTTTAATAACTCTTTTAGAATTTGTATCTTTTTTACGATATCTTCGCTGTCCCCAAATATTATTTCCTGCCCTTCGAAAGTGGTGAAGTATATGCTTCCATCACAGTCATCATCTATTCCTGCTTCTTTTATTTTACCTCTTATTTCTTCATCCATTGCCGCATATATGGTGGCACAACTCAATAAATTCTTTTTGGCAATCTTTTCACCGGGTTCTACGCCATACTTAAGCACATTCCTTATTAGCAATAAATCTTCATATAATCCCGCAGTCTCGCTGCTGATTTTTTCAAGAACCATTCCTTCTGGATCCAGGAGGTAGGTGACTCCTTTGGAATATACCTTAACATAAGGCTTCCTTTCCGCAAGCTCGATTATTATTTTATCCGGGAAAACCTTACGAAGGTCTGTTGAACTTATCCAGGTCATCTCTGCAGTAAGCATATCTTCTATCCCTTTTTTATCAACTTCAAATATATTACTTCCAATTAGATTACCCGTTTTTGACTCTATATCTTCCCTCGTATAATGTCCAAGACCGTTCAGTTTTAATTCTTTTATCCTGAAATAATCACTGTTATAGAAATAATTCAACCCCCAGACTGCTGCTGCAAAGAAAATTAAAATCAGGAGAAAGCGCAGGCCCATCAGGAATCTTCTCCGGATTATTTTTCTCCTGCGTAAACTGATGAGGTTTTGTTCTTTTTTTTTCTTTTTCAATATTATCAGTTTTCGAGTCCCGTACAATCAAGTATTATTTCGACCAGTAAATCAAAACTGATTCCGGCCGCCCTCGCCGCCATGGGCACAAGGCTGGTTCCGGTCATTCCCGGCATTGTATTTACCTCAAGTATATGGACGTCATTATTTTCATCTATTATCAGGTCAACTCTTGATATTCCGTTACAGCAAAGGGCCTTATGGCTTTTAAGTGACATGTCAATAATGCTTTTTCCAATATCCGGTTCAATAACCGCAGGGACTATATATTCGGTCATATTTTTTATGTATTTGCATTCATAGCTGAAAAAACCATTCCTGGGTATTATCTCTACGATGGGCAGTGGGACAGGTTCCCTTCCTATGATACCTACAGTTATTTCCCTGCCCTTTATAAATTTTTCTACGAGCACCCTCCCGTCATATTTTATAGCAACCTCAAGGCCTTTATATAACTCCTCCTCATTGCATGCCTTTGTTATACCTATGGTTGAACCTTCACGGTTTGGCTTTATTACCACCGGGTAACCTATTTCTTTCCTGACAATCAAACTTATATGCTTGAGATCCGGTTTCAAACTATCCATATTTTTTCCTGATCTTACCTCAGTGAAATCCGGTGTCGGGAGGCCTTCATATCTCATAATCCTTTTTGATAATATCTTATCTATTACCATGGCACTGGAAAGAACACCTGACCCTGTGTAAGGGATCTTCATGAGCTCGAGTATTCCCTGTACCGTACCGTCCTCTCCGTATCTTCCATGAAGCGCAAGAAAAGCCCTGTCGATTTTTTTCAGTTTACCGGTATCTATATCCATGAAATCAATAAACAAGGTATTGTAACCTGACCTCAGGAGAGAGTCGTTAATATTTTTCCCTGTCTTAAGGGATATCTCCCTTTCCGAAGAAAGACCGCCTGCAATAACACCTATCAATATCCGGTTCTTCATTTTTGAAACCTCGAGGTTCCTGAAAAGTTTTGAAAGATCATCCATATTTAAAATCCTATCAGCCTGACTTCATAATCAAGATTTAAACCAAATAAATCAAGGACCCTGTCTTTTATTATCCTTGAAAGTATAACTACATCCATAGAGGTTGCGCCATTAAAATTCTCAATAAAATTTGCATGCCCCGGCGACACCATTGCTCCTCCAAATTTGAATCCCTTTAATCCCGCCATTTCTATCAACCTTCCTGCAGATTCTTTTGAGCTACCAGGATTTTTAAAAATGCACCCGGAATTGGCTGTTGCGGCCGGCTGTTTTTTCTTTCTCAAACTTATATTAGCCCTTACTTTTTTTAGTATGATCCCGGGGTCATTTATCCCTGCCCAAATATCCACCTCAAGCAGTATCCTGAGACCCGGTATGTTTAAATACCTGTATCCATAATCCCTGCCCTCCACGAGGCCCTCCCGGGCTGAAATATTCAAGGAATCAATTCCGGTCCCATCATCCATTGAAAGATAGGTAAGTCTTTTTATATAATTGCATATACCCGTATTTTTATCTCCACCATTACCCATAACCAGCCCGCCGACAGTACCCGGTATTCCTGCAAGAAATGAAAGGTCATATCCTTTCTTTGCTGCCTGCACCACAAGCTTATCTGTCCTGAAGGCGCTGCCGGCTTTTATTATATTTTCCGGGCAAAATTTAACATAGTCAAAGCCTTTTCCTAACTTTATCAGGGCCATATCAATTTTACCGTCATTGAATATTATATTGGTACCCCCGCCTATCACCATAAACTTTATTTCATTGCGTATCAAGCTCTTTACAATGGACAAAAGCTGGATGCTGTCCCCTGCAGTTAAAAGCCCGGTTGCTTCTCCCCCGGTCTTCATGGAAGTCAGGGTTGAAGTCCTGCACCCGGTATATGACTGCTTGAGGGATAATTCCCTTATGATCCTGTTTAATTTCCTTTTCCCCATTTTATATCAATACCTTATGCCCTCAACAGTTCGTCTGTTACCCTGGTTATATCACCTGCACCCATCATCAGTACAATATCTCCTGATTTCATATTAAGGTCAAGATAGCCTGCAATATCCTTAAGCCTTGGTATATAGATTATTTTATTGCTGAACCCGTCCTCCATTAACTGGTCTATCAGTAGTTTCCCGGTTATTCCGGGTATTGGTTGTTCACCTGAACCGTACACATCAGTAATCACAAGAACATCACTTTCAGTGAAGCATTTACCGAAACTGCCAAGCAGGTGGGCAAGCCTTGTATATCTGTGCGGCTGGAAAACCGTAATAACCCTTCCCTTTTTTATACCTGCAGCAGCTGTGAGGGTAGCCTCAACTTCCGTTGGATGGTGGGCATAGTCATCAAATATCATTGCACCATGTTTTTCCCCTCTTTTTTCAAATCTCCTTTTTACCCCCGTAAAAGATTTCAGTGATTTTATGGATTTCTTGATATCCAGTCCGAGACCATAGCACAGGCTCAGGGCGGTCATGCTGTTCATTACATTATGAAAACCGGGCACGTTCAAAACTACCCTGTGTTTTTCTCCTGAGTCTTTTATGGACAGGTTAAATGAGGAGCCAAAATTAAAAAACTCCGCATCTTCAGCAAAAAGGTCATTGTCATTGCCAATTCCATAAGTAATTACCTTCCTGCCCCCGCTTATCCTGCTTATCAATGGCCGGAGCCCGTCACCATTAAGTGTAATAAACCCTCCATGTCTTGTTTTATTAAGAAATTTTACAAAACTGTCTTCCAGGTCTTCAATATCCTTATAGTAGTCGAAATGGTCCTCTTCTATATTTGTTATTGCACTTGCAAGAGGCCTGTATTTTAAAAAAGACCCGTCACTCTCGCATGCCTCCGCTATTACAAAATCGCCTTTTCCAAAGCTGGCATTGGAGCCCAGCTCATTTAATTCCCCCCCGACTATTATTGTTGGATCCATACCAAGGCTCCTGAATATTAGTGAGGCCATTGAGGTGGTCGTTGTTTTACCGTGGGTTCCCGCAATTGCTATCCCCTTTTTACTGTTAAGTATCCAGGCAAGGACATCCGACCTGCTGAAAACAGCAATTTTTGCTTTTTTTGCAGCAATCAGCTCAGCGTTATCATCCGGTATTGCGGATGAATAAACCAATGCCTCACAACCCTGGATATTTTCAGGATTATGGCCAATAAATATTCTTATGCCTTTACCGGCAAGTAAGGAAGTATACCTGGATTCTTTTATGTCGGACCCTGAAACTTTAAAGCCCATTCCACTAAGGACAAGGGCTATCGCGCTCATGCCTGCGCCACCAATCCCTACAAGGAAAAATTTTTTATATTTGCCCGGAATTCCTGGTCCAGTTGATTTTTTATCCAACTTCATCTCCTATCAGGTAACTGCTTATTATTTGGGCGCTGTCCATTTTCATGGTATTTATTTTAGCATTCTTCATGTTTTTTATCTTTCTCATATTACCGGACATAAGATCACTTATAACCCTGAAAACAAGCCCTGCTGAGAACTCATTATCCCTGATTAATATGCTTTTCCCTCTTTCCGCAAGATACCTTGCATTATAATATTGATGGTCATCAGCAGCCAAAGGATATGGCACCAGTATGGAAGGTATGTTTGCTGCAATTAATTCAAAAACAGTATTTGCACCTGCCCTTGCAATAACAAGATCAGAGATCCTGTAAACCTGCTGCATTTCATCTATATAAGGGAAAATCCTAAAAACAACCCGGTCTTTCTTCTCTTCAATAAGCCTGTTTTCCCCCTCCAGATCCCCATAAAAACGTTCACCGCATATCAATAAAAACTGGATTCTTTCATTATCCCTGAAATAATCATATAACCTTAAAAACTCCCTGTTTATTTTTTCAGCGCCCAGGCTTCCTCCAAACGCCGTTACGGTAAACCGGCCGTCCAGCAGGCCCCATTTTCCATACAGGGGCTCGACTGTATCGATAGCAATAACCGCCCTCCTGACAGGGTTACCTGAAACAATGGAACTGCCTTTTTTTATTTTCAGGTATTTTGACGTATCTGGAAAACTTAAAAAAACATACCTTGCACATCCTGCAAAAAACCTGTTTGCCCTTCCCGGCAGGTAATTCTGCTCATGAACGGCATAATCAACCCCCATGAATCTTGCAGCAAGCAGTACAGGAGTACAGAAATATCCTCCCATCCCCAAAACCATGTCCGGCCTGAATTGCCTTATGACTGATACGGCCTTTAGAAAGCCGGGAAAAAGACAGGCAATAAACCTTATGATACCGGCAACCCTTCCAAATATTCCCCTGCCGGCAGAAAGGCCCCGGACCCTTATCATGATGAACTTTACCCCTAAAGAAGGAATAAGTTTCTTCCCCATGCCTTTATCGGAACCGATGAAAAGAAGGCCTGTTCCGGGATAATGGGTCCTGATATAATCTATTATGGCCATTGCCGGATAAAGATGGCCACCGGTTCCCCCTCCCGTTATAAGTATTCTTCTTTGACTCTTTTTCCCCATTTTAATCTTCTTCATTTTCCATATCTATCTTTAAGTTCCGTCTTACCCTTTTTACAAGCAGGTTCTGGCGGGAAATGTTAAGCAATATACCTACAGCTGTCATGTTCACCAGAAGTGAAGACCCGCCATAACTAATAAAAGGCAGGGTCAGGCCTGTAACCGGCACCAGCCCCACAACCACAGAAATATTTATTACTGCCTGGACCATAACCATGGCCGTCAGGCCTGCTGCCATATTCCTGCCAAAATAATCTTCAGTTTTAAGGCAGACCCTTATACCAAAAAATAGGAACAGGCAGAACAGAAACACTATAATAAGCGTCCCCATAAGACCGAATTCCTCCCCTACTATTGCAAAAATAAAATCGGTCTGCGCTTCAGGAAGGTAAGAATATTTCTGTACGCTGTTCCCCAGCCCGAGTCCCGTCAGGCTGCCTGAGCCGAGGGCTACGAGTGACTGGTAAGTTTGAAAACTGGCTCCACCGCTATCACTGGTTCCGGAAAAAAAGGCAATTATCCTTTCCCTTCTGTATTCTTCAAGAAACATATATCCTGTTGTGATTATCATTCCCATAAGACCCATTCCGAGGATATGCCCGATCCTTACATTTCCCACAAACAGGACCGCAAAGACTACGAGCCATATTACTACGGCCGTACTGAGGTCGGGTTCAAGGAATATAAGCACCGTAATAAGGAACAACACAAAAAAAGAAGGCCAGAGCAAATTCTTTATACCCGGTTCCTTTATATACTTCCGGCTCAGGTAATCAGAAAAGAACAGCACCAGTGCAATCTTCGCAAACTCAGATGGCTGGGGATTAAAAAACCATAGATTGATCCACCTCCTGGCACCCCCGCCTGAAGTGCCCATACCTGGAATAAGCACAAGTGCAAGAAGCCCTATTACTATCAATATTATGAATTTTGATAACTTCCGGTACTTTTTGTAATCTATCCGTGACACTATTATGAGTATTGCAAAAGATGCCACCCAGGATATTACCTGTCTTCTTATAAACCAGTAGGGATCATTGAAATATCTTTCCCCGATTGCGATCGATGCACTGGAAATCATAACCACGCCTATTATGGAAAGTATAAGTGTGATTATAAATAAGAAATAATAATCCAGGCTGAAGCTGAATACCTTATACCTGTTTATCTTTTCTTCCATTTTTACCAGCCCTGATATCCAATACCAGTTCCCTGAACCTGTTTCCCCGTTCCCTGTAATCCTTAAACATGTCCATACTTGCGCATGCGGGTGAAAGAAGCAACACATCACCTGGTGAGGATACCTCAAATCCCAGCCTTACCGCTTCCTCAAGTCCGCTGCACCTGAAAGTTTTAAAGCCTGTCTTCTTTCCTTCCATAAGGGCATAAATGACCGGTGCAGACTCACCAATCAGTATGAGGTTTTTCACCTTTTTATTCATTGGCTCTATAAGCACGGAAAAATCCATATTCTTGTCTCTTCCGCCAAGTATGAGCGTTACCTCTTTATTGAAATCATTTATCGCCGCGAGTGTTGCATCCGGGTTGGTGGATTTCGAATCATTTATACATCTTACATGGTTTACCTCTCCAAGATATTCCATCCTGTGGCAAGGTGGCCTGAAATCCTTTACCGCTCTTTCGATTACCTTACCATCTATCCCGGACAATAATGCAGATGCCGTAGCAGCCATTATATTGGAAATATTATGGCTTCCGGCAAGATGTGTACCTTCTATATTTATTTTCCCGGCAAGGTCTCCAAAAATATAAAAAACTTCAGGCCTGCTGTAAAAAAGACCTGGTTCCTTAAATTTATCCAGGCTGAAATAGACAACCTGGGGCCCGCCATTTTCCGGTGACCTCACTTTATCATCAGGAGACAATTCGATTACCCGTCTTATAAAAGGATCGCCGGTATTCAGGATCAGGAAATCCCCCCTGCCCTGGTTTGAAGATAATTTAAATTTCAGGCTACCGTATGTTTCCATCGAGCCGTGCCTGTCAATATGGTCTTCCGTGATATTGAGTATTACTGCAACCTTTGGTTTGAAAGTATGGGTCCATTCCATCTGGAAACTGCTCACCTCGACTATTCTTACAGGTTCCGGCAATCTTTTTCCAGTCCCGTTACAGGTATTGACCGTACCTGTTAACGGGAATCCTACGTTGCCGCAAACAACATTATCTTTCCCGGCTTCATCAAATATTTTTCCAAGGAGTTTTACGACCGTGGTCTTTCCATTTGTACCCGTAACAGCAATCACATTTTGCTTCCCATTTTCATTTAGCAGGCGCCACCCGAGCTCAAGTTCACTCCAGACTGGTATATTCATTTTCAGGGCAGAATTTACAAGCGCGGCCCCTGCGGGAATACCGGGGCTTATAACAACAAGCCCTGCGTCTTTAAGCACATAACCGGTATCATCGGGCCTGATGCCTGTTAAAATTTCCGGTTTTACTGAATTGTTTATTCCTGTATCCGCAATCACCTTGCAGGGGTCCAGTTCAGGGTTATCGTCAACACCCATGATACAGGGGAAAAACCCCGAGAGCTTCTTCAATACAGATATCCCGGTCCTGCCAAGACCCATTACCACTATTTTTTTCCCTCTTAAAAAATCCATTACATACCTACTCATTGCCATTCCATTCATTTTTAAAAGTTAACCTTGGCTGCTACTTCCATATATGTACCTCTGGCAACTACAGGAACCCATCAGGCGGAATACAGCTTTAAAGACACCCGGCCAGCAATAATCAACCAATAAATTTAATGTAATAAATGAAAAAACCAAGACAGGCAAAAATCCCGCAGATGAGCCAGAACCTTATCATTACCTTTATTTCCGGCCATCCGAGAAGTTCAAAATGGTGATGGATTGGAGCCATTTTAAAAACCCTCTTTCTGCGTATTTTAAACCAGAACACCTGTATGACTACTGAAAGGGCCTCCATCACAAAAAGCCCTCCAATTATTACAAGCAGCATCTCCTGTTTGAGAATAATTGCTGCAGCAGCTATCAATCCTCCCAGGCCAAAAGATCCGGTGTCACCCATAATTATCTCGGCCGGTGCCGTGTTCCACCACAGAAATCCTACTGCTGCAGCGAGTGTACCTGCACACGCCACACCCACATCGATGCCATAAGATATATCAAGCACTGACCATTCGAGGAAAGCAATAAAGCTGAATACCGCAAGTACTATGGAAGCCGAACCGGCAGCTAAGCCGTCAAGACCGTCTGTCAGGTTGACTGCATTGGTCGTAGACATAATTATCAGTATCACTATTATGTAATACCAGTCACCCATTTCAAACTTAATATTGCTTAAAGGCATGGAAATATATGTCTGGAGATGAAGCATGTATTTTGAAAATAAAATAAAATACACACATATTATGCCAAGTAAAAATATTTTCATCCATCCCCTTAAACCAAGGGAACGCTTCTTCCTTAAGGAAATATAGTCATCGATAAAACCCACTATACTGCATAATACAAGGATTGAAAGTACAAAAATACCTTCCAGGCTGTAAACTTCATGACGGTAAAATTTAATAAGGTTAACAATAATATAGGATACCACTGAGGCAAATACAAAGACCACCCCTCCCATTGTGGGAGTACCCGATTTTAATAAATGGCTTTGCGGACCATCTGCCCTTATGCTCACCCCGATATGCACCTGTTTTTGGAATCTTACAAATAATGGCGTGAGAAGCAGCGATATTACTCCCCCGATAATAATTGAAGAAAAAATCCAGTTCATGAACCCGGTCTTTCATCCTGTATTTTAAATATTCGTTCTATCACATCTTCCATCCCTGTTGCCCTCGAACCTTTTACAAGGATTATGTCACCAGCATTTATAAGCTTACTCAGTTCCCTGTACAGTTTTTCCTTATCCTCAAAATATAAACCGCATTTTTCATGCTGGCTGCAGCATCCACTCATAAAACCTTCGTATGTACTTTTTGAAAGTTTACCCAATGCAATCAAAACGTCAATATCTTTTTCACAAAGATATTGCCCTGTTTTAAAATGGAGGTCTTCCGATTTGGGCCCCAGCTCAAGCATATCACCAAGGATTGCAATTTTACGTCCTTCCCTTCTGCCTGAAATAATGCACAGGGTATCTACAGCCTTCCGTACCGAAAGAGGGCTCGCATTATAACAATCATTCAATATCATGATTCCCCCGTACTCCATCAGCTGCATTCTTGAACCTTCGATTATGGCATTCTCCAGGCCTGATTTTATCACACTGCCCCTTATCCCTAAGTAATACCCGATTGCAGCGGCACAGCAAGCATTATACATATTATGGAAACCCGGTATACCAAGTCTTATATTGCTGATTTTTTTTCCACCGGCAAAAAAATCAAAGGAGAATCTTCCCATTTCATCCGCTCCGGTTTCCATGAAGCCAAACTGGAGGCGCCTGTTTCTTCCAAATTCCCCTACCCGGCATGAAACATTCTTTTTTATAAAGAGAGTCATATCATCATCCGCATTCAGGAAAAGGATTCCCCCGGCTTTTTTAATACTTCCTGCTATTTCAGCCTTTGCCAGTGCAATATCTTTAAGATCATTGAAAAATTCCATATGGGAATTCCCTATGGCGGTTATTGCACCTATTGATATCCCGCACATATCCGCAAGTAAACCTACCTGGCCTTTCCCCCTCATGCCAAGCTCGGCAATAAAAAAATCCGTACCGTGTTCAAGGTTAAGTATGGCTTTTGAAATGCCTATTTCATTATTATAGTTTTTTGGTGTTGACTGGACCCTGTACACCTGTGCAATTATACCTGTAAGGAAATTTTTAGTTGTAGTTTTTCCCACACTTCCGGTTATGCCTATAACCACCGCTTTTATTTGACGGAGGTATTTTCTTGCGAGATCTTCAAGAAATCCAAGCGAATCAGATGTCTCGATAACCAGGAAATTTTTTACTTTCCCGCTGGATATAACCTTTTTCCATTCATCTACCCTGTTCTTCATATCCAGGCTGTAAACAAAACCCGAAGCACCTTTTCTAATTGCATCCGGAATATAATCATGGCCGTCAAAATTTTCACCCCTGAGTGGTATGAAAAAATCCCCGGGCCTGATTGTACGGGAATCTGTAGAGAACCGGCATTCACCAATACCGGGGGTGCCGCTTACCAGTCTTGAAGAAGTCCATCCTGTTAATTTATCCATGCTTATGTTTAACTTTCCACTCATTACTTTTTACCGTACCACCGCCTCACTATTTCCTGATCGCTAAAGGGTATTTTCATGCCTTTAATCTCCTGGTAATCTTCATGGCCCTTGCCTGCAATAAGAACCAGATCCCTGTCACATGCCATTTTTAGAGCCCTGTATATTGCTTCCTTACGGTCGGCTATCTTTAAATATTTCTTTACACCATGCCCAGGGATTCCTTCCTCGATCATGTCAATAATTGATCCGGGTGGCTCTGAACGTGGATTGTCTGATGTTAATATTGTAAAATCAGCCATTCTGCCTGATATTTCACCCATTATTTTCCTTTTCTTTCTGTCCCTGTCCCCTCCACAGCCAAAAACGGATATGAGCCTGCCACCTTCCGGAATAATTCCCCTCGCAGTCCTGAGTACATTTTTCAAACCGTCCGGAGTATGGGCATAATCGACTATTACAGCAGGCCTTCCGCCTGTAAGTATTTTTTCAAAACGCCCCGGCACACCTCCAAGCGAACTTATGCCTTCCCTTATGCACTTTATATCTATGTTCATGCTCAACGCAAGAGCTGCAGCAGCCAGTATGTTATAAACATTAAAATTTCCGCATAATGAAGAGTTTATTTCAAAGCCGGCACCTTTTTTTGTTTCTATGTACATGCTTATCCCTTCAGCGGAACTTATGATACTGCTGGCTTTTACATCGGATCCATTACTTTCAATCGAGTAGGATATACTTTCAAGATCGGTTTCCCCAAGCAGGGTCCTGCCATATTCATCGTCCATATTTATAATGGCTTTCTTTCCTCCAAACACCGGCCGGAACTTTTTTAAAAAAAGCCGCTCCTTTACGCTGAAATAATCCTCCATGCTCTTATGATAATCAAGGTGATCCTGGGAAAGGTTCGTGAAAATAAAGTAATCAAAATCAATATGCGCCACCCGGTAAAGGTCTATTGAGTGTGATGATATTTCCATGCATGAAGCCCTCATGCCCTTTTCAACACTTTTCATGAAGAACCTGTTCAGGTCAGGAGATTCCGGAGTGGTCCTTTCAAAACACGGCGATAGCCCATTCAGGTAAGATGCTACCGTAGTTATCATGGAAGAACTAATTCCGGCTGAATTTAATATGGAATTTATAAGAAAACAGGTAGTCGTTTTCCCATTTGTCCCGGTTACCCCCGTGAGGATTAGTTTTCTTGCAGGGCGGTCAAAAAAATTGCTGCTTATCACAGGGAGTGCCATCCTTGTATCATTTACTATTATCTGTGTTATCTTTTCCGGCAGGTCAAGCTTTTTCTGTGCGATAACCGCAACAGCACCTTTCCTTGCTGCTCCTGAAGCAAAATCATGCCCATCTTTTTCAAAACCTGTAATGGCTATAAAAAGGCTGCCTTTGGAAATTTTCCTTGAATCAATTGAAATATCTTTAATATTTTTATCCATTCCGCCATAAGCATCCTTATAATCGATATTATTTAGGATCCTATTCAAAAGCATTTTACCGTTGTCCTTCCGCTTTCCTGATTCCTTTTCTATTATCAATAATTATACTTGCTGCCACTGAGAATTATAGTTTTTTATTTCATGAAGTTATCCAAAAACCTTCAACCTGTTAAGAGAAAATTCCATGATATTCCTGAATATGGGAGCGGCTACGGTACCTCCCCATATGGTATTATCACTGCCCTGCGGTTCGTCAACCACAACAACAACCGCCAGGACCGGGTTTTCATAAGGGGCAAAACCTATAAATGAGGTGATAACCCTTCCCTCACTGTAACCCACACCACTCCTGTTTGCCTTTTCGGCGGTCCCGGTCTTGCCGCAAATCTTTAATCCCTCAACCTGTGCCTGGGTTCCGGTGCCTTCTTCAACAACTGCAAGCATCATATCCTTTACAGCATTGCATGTCTCACTGCTCAGTATCTGCTCCCGTCCATCATCCACATTCATCCCTTCATCATACAGCAGTCCTCCATTTTTTATAATCGTAGGCCTGACAAGGTATCCTCCATTGGCAATAACACTCACTGCACGCAAAAGCTGCAGCGGTGTAACGGAAATACTCTGCCCTATCGCGAGGGCTCCTATGGTAGACAGGGGCCAGGTGCGGTAATCAAGTACGATTCCGTTTTCCTCCCCTGGAAGTTCGATACCCGTAGGTTCACCAAAGCCGAATTTTTTTATCCCTTCCCAGAAAATCCTGTCCCCCATGCTCAGGGCAACTGTAACCGCCCCTACGTTACTGGAGTGCTGTATTATCTCGCGTGTGGTATATGTTATATTATAAGTCCTGAATATCTCCTTTATTACCCTGTCGCTTACCTTTATGGAAGGCGGAAGGGAAAATGCCTGTTCTTCCCCTACTGCGTGGCTTTCCAGTGCAGTGGCAACATTTACAATTTTAAAAGTTGATCCGGGCTCGTATGTAAATGAGGTACCCATTACCTTATAGAGTTCCTCCTCGTAATCCTGGTAATCATTAGGGTCAAATCCCGGGTAGGAAGCCATGGCAAATACTTCACCGGTGTTCGGGTCCATGACAACCGCAATAGCTTTCTGGGCTTCGTATTGCACTGTAACTTCCTCAAGTTCCTTCTGGGCCATAAACTGTATCTGTGAATCAATGGTCAGGGTAATATCCTCACCATTTATGGGCTCTATATAAGTCTTTATATTGCCCGGGATTATATTCCCAAATACATCCTTTTCCGCCACTGCTTTCCCGTCCACTCCCCTTAAAATATCTTCAAACTGCAACTCAATACCGGAAAGGCCATTATTATCTGTGCCGGTAAACCCTATAACTGCTGCTGCGATATCTTTCTGGGGATAATACCTTTTTGCTTCTGTCTGGACATATACACCCGGTAGCGCCATTGATTCTATTTCATCAGCTTTATCAGAAGATATCTGTCTCTTAAGATAAACAAAGCCAAGATCCTTTTTGCTTAATTTTTCATAAAGGTCCTCATATTCCATATCAAGGATTCCTGAAATAACTTTTGCTTCATATTCGGCATCGAGTACTTTTTTCGGGTCGGCATAAACTGTCTTCTCAAGAAGGCTTACGGCAAGTTCGGTCCCATTGATATCCAGTATCTTTCCCCTTTTGGAGTAAAGCTTGAATTCGTTTGTATGCTGATAGTCTGCATACCCTATGTACCTGGATGCATCAAAATATTGTATGTTAAAAAGACGGTAGGAAATTAAGGCCAGCGCCGCTAAAAACAAAATAAACAGGAGATATATCCTCTTCCTGTTTATCCTGATACTATTATTTTCCTTAATCATTTTTTTATTTTACATGATAATTAAGGTATAAAGAATGTCAATACACTTTCTGATACCACAAGCACGATATCCTGCATATAATAAATCGTACCAAGGAGATTATCATAACCGGCATTTGCTGCGGAAGCAGTGTTTTCCCTCAATATATAGTCTAATATTTTTTCATTGTCCTCAAGCCCGTTTTCGGAAACACTTATCAGTTTAATATCTTTTTCCATCTCCATATTGAGCTCTTCACCTGCCACCTCAAGTATTCTCGAAGGTGATTTAAGTGAGGAAATCTCCAACAGTAATCTATCAGATCTCTCTTTTTCAAGAGATATCATCTCGTTTATTTTGTAAATCTCCTTCTCGTAATTAATATTTTGCACCTTGAGCCCGATATTAAGAAGAACCCCGATGCAGGCCAGTAGTATTATTAATATGAATATATAAAAAAGTCCGCTGTTATTATAAAAAACAGGCCTGTCTGCATACGAAGCCCCTGGCTTTTTGGCAAGGTACAGAAGCGGCCTTGAGCTGCTTCGCCTGTATATTTCTTTTTCCGCAAGTCCCAAACTCATTTTTTACTTACTTCTCCGGTAACCATGTTAACAAACTCAATAACCTGTTTTAACGCCATTTAGGAATCAGATTTTCTCAATGACCCTTAGCTTTGCACTTTTACTTCTCGGGTTCTCCATTACCTCTTTTTCACCGGGCCTTACCGCTTTTTTTGTAATTATTCTCCCGGTCTTTTTCCTGCCGCACACACACACCGGAAAATCAGGAGGACATATGCATTTACCCGTATAAGAGAGGAAGCTTCTTTTTACTATCCTGTCCTCAAGCGAATGATATGATATGACTGCCATCCTTCCTCCGCTGCTCAATACATCAAAACCATCTTTAATAGCTTCCTGAAGGTTATCAAGCTCCCTGTTTACACCAATCCTTACTGCCTGGAAAACTCTTTTTGCAGGGTGCCCGCTTTTGCCGTATCTTGCTTTTCCTGGTATGGCTCCTTCTATAATCTGCACAAGTTCCCCGGTTGTATTAATTTTTCCCTTCTTCCTGTAATCAATAATGGCTTTTGATATTCCCTTTGAATACAGTTCCTCCCCGAACCTCCTGAATAAATCCTCAAGATCTCCCTGGCTATAAGAATTTAACAGTTCATATGCCGTCAGCCCTACACTGTCTCCAAACCTCATGTCCAGTTTTTCATTTTTAAGATAGCTAAATCCCCTCCCTGATTCTTCAATCAGGTAAGAGGATAATCCAAGGTCCAGGAGTATCCCGTTAATTTTGCCTATGTTCAATTCCTTCAGTATATTTTTTATGTTTGCAAAATTATCGTTTATTAGTATTGCAAACCTTAAAAGACTCCCGAGCCTTTTGGCGGCGGTGCGAACAGTCTGGCTATTTAGATCAACTCCAATTACTTTGCCTGTGGGGGCAATGGCTTTAATTATTTCTACAGTATGACCCGCACCGCCAAGCGTACCATCAAATACGTAATCACCTTTCTTCAATCCAAGGTAATATAAAACCTCATTTAGTAGAACCGGTATATGAAACCCGCCGGTACCCATCAGGCACACTCTTTAGAATCCCAGTTCATCAAAAGCATTCTGATCACCTGTAAACTGGTCATCCGCATTTTTATAGTATTTTTCCCAGTTTTCCTGCGACCATAATTCTGCACGGTCAGATACTCCTACCAGTACTACATCTTTTTTCAATTCAGCAAATTCAATAAGATTGTGGGGGATCCTGGTTCTTCCCTGCTGGTCAAGGGATTCCATCTGTGCTGAAGAAAAAAACCATCTCGAAAACCTCTGGGTACTCCTTTGTGCAACCGGGATGGACAGTATTTTCTCCTCTATTCTTCTCCAGCTTTCCCTTGAAAATAAAAACAGGCACTTTTCATCAAATCCCTTGGTGATAATGATCCCCTTTGCCAGCTCTTCCCTGAACTTTGCAGGGATAAAAATCCTTCCCTTTTTATCTATCGTACGGCTGTACTCACCTAAAAACATCTTTACCGGTCCTGTTTTTATTAATCATTTTCCGGAAATAGTATGAAATAACTCCCCACTTTCCCCCACTTCACACCATTAAGATACCATAATAATCACTATTTGTCTACTTTTTGTTTTAAAAAAAAATGAAAAAAAATATGATTATTTAATTTACTATTTGTTTAATAGTAATCTGTAACTATATATCGTTATTTAATAATACTTTATTTCAATGCGGCACAATATATGGTATGTTTAAAATCATGAGGGGGTGGAAACAGGATGCAGGGACATTTATAAAGGAAAAAATGCCATTAAAAAACCATTACAATAAAAATACCGGAAAAATACTTTTTTGGGAATACAATTTATTTCCAAATCTTTAGGCATCTTCACTTATTTCAAGTTCCTTCGTAACCAGCTTACCGTCTTCAGACCTGGTAAGCTCTTCTATTTTTGTCTCTGCTTCATTTAATTTTTTAAGGCAGTGTGAAGAAAGTTTTATACCCATCTCAAATTTTTCCATGGATTCCCTGAGGGATATATCTTCTTTTTCCAGTTCTTTTATTATTTCCTCCAACCTTGCTATAGACTCTTCAAAACTCATGTCATCTATTTTCATCTTATGGCCCTGCCCTTCATTTTAATAATCCTGTCAAGTATCCTTGCCCTTGCACTTCCATCTCTTGCGATTATCCTGATTACCTGATCCGGCTTCATATGTTTTACGCTGCTAATTACCTTATCCCTGCTGTCCTCATATATTACCGTAAAACCCCTGTTTAGTATAGCTGCAGGGTTATTATTATCAAGTCTCTGCAGAAGTATTTCAATTTTGTTTTTTTTCTTACCTGCTATATGCGAAATATTTGATAGTACCCTTATATTCATATTTTTTATACGCATTTTTCCAGATATGATCCTGCCTGAAATTACCTTCCTGTCAATCAAGGGGAGTATTTTTGCAAGCTTATGTTTTTTTCTTTCAACCACCCTCCCGTATATCTGGATTACCCTGAACCCTATATCATCTGCAACTATCCTGTACCTGTCAAGGATAGTGGCTGGTTTTTTAAATACCTTCCTGTCAATAAGATAAAGAAGCTTTTTCCCTGACTGCCTGATCTTTCCTTCAAGGAGCTCCTTCATCCTTGCATTAATTTTTATCAGCGATTTTGCTGTCTCTTCCCTGTTTATGATCACAATCTCTGCGGCCACCGAAGGGGTCGCTGCACGGCAGTCCGCAACAAAATCAGCTATGGTGTAGTCAGTCTGATGCCCTACTGCCGAAATAACAGGCGTCCTGCAATTATAAATCCCGGTAGCAACTTCCTCGGTATTGAAAGCCCACAGATCCTCAAGGGACCCTCCTCCTCTTGCGATAATGACTACATCTACCCCAAATTCGCTTAGATCCCTTATGGCCTGGCATATATCATGGCTCGACCCGGGACCCTGGACATTTACATGCTTGATTATTAAATTAAAGCCTGCAAACCTTCTCCGAAGGACTGAAATGATGTCCCTCAGTACAGCACCGCCTATGGAAGTAGCAAGCCCGATCTTTTCAGGCAGTAATGGTATTTTCTTTTTATGTCCCGGTTCAAAGTAACCAAGTTTTTCCAGTTTTTCTTTCAATTGCTGGAAAGCCATTATAAGGGAACCTACCCCAACGGGCCTGATATCCTGGACTATAAACTGGTATTCACCCCTCTTTTCATAAACGGAAAGGTAGCCTCTTGCCAGGACATGCAGGCCTTCTTCGATCCTGAAGGACATGTTCCTGTTGTTCTGCTGGAACAATACGGACCTGATCTTTGAGTTTTCATCCTTCAGGTCAAAGTACATATGTTTCTGGTTATGAAAATAGAAGTTGCTAACTTCACCTTCCAGCCATATATCCGGAAAACCAGTTTCCAGTTTTTGCCTTAATTCGAAGTTTAGCTCACTTACGGTGTATATTTTAGGTTTTATGTTGTTTTCATCAAGCATTAAAATGAGTCCTGAAGACTCCAGTAGGTTATCATTATCTGGGTCCTTTCAGCACCCAGGTCTTTTAACAGCACATCCACCACCTTGTTCCTGTCCTTACTTGAATATGTGTACCTTGAGACGGAAGTGTTCCCTTCATCAGCATCATCTGTAAATTCCTCTTCAACTTCGTCCATGCTCTTTTGGAATATGAAGTCCCTGCTCCAGATGGACTGCACCTTTTTATTTTCATAGTGCTCTATAACGGTATCATACACATCACTGGTTTCCAGTATGACATAAAGCATGCTCCCTTCAGATTCCACCACCCGGGCTTCCTTAATATCCGACCCTGGATAGTAGAATGCATTGAACGTGCCGAGGAAATCCTCATTTTCCAGAAGGGCATTGAACTGCTCCTCAGTCAGTCTTGCCGTATGGCCTTCACTCTCCCCTGTTAATTGCTGGCCGGATGCTGCATCAGGCGCTGCATCTCCCCCGGTAAAAAGATCCGTTATAAAACAGGAGCAGAGAATAGCCGGGATACAGAATAAAACGGGCAATGCTATGATAATTCCTTTTTTTAACTTCATACTCCACCTTTTAAAAAAATTGAAAATTTAAAAAAACAAGGACCAGGATATAACTGCAAAACATTATTTCAAGTGATACCATTATAAAATTTATTACACTTTCATACCCTTCGGATCTTTCCATCAGGTACATGAAAGGTTTTTTCACGAACTGCCTGATCCGGGGGAAAAATTTTATCATGGAATATATAGTATACCCCACAAGAACGGAACTTCCTGCAGTAACCACTATGTTATTAAAAACATAAACACAATAAATAAAATAACCAATTTCAACAAGGTTAAGGATAATAATTATTCCAAGCGATACTACTATGGAAAAAGACTTTAGCGGGAACCCCTCTTCGTCTGATTCCATATTATCATCAAGTTTTTTTGTTTCCTCTATTACAGTACTGTTTGTACTGGTCCTTATCATGAACCTCAGGCTGGAAACATGCAACCAGATCAATATAATAGATAAAATTATTAATAAAACCATTGATAAATAATTATAATATCATAAATATGATTTGAAAATAGAAAACAGGAAGACTTGCAAAAAAGAAGTTAATTATTTTTTAGCTTTTACGTTATCAGGGGAGCTTTTTTCACTGGTTTTGACTTCAGGTTTTGTCTTTGACTCTTCTGGTTTTTCCTTGCTTTCACTTTCAGGTTTATTGGTTGAACTGTTTACCCTGCCTGACCCTGATTTATAATCAGTCTTATAAAAGCCCGACCCTTTAAATATTATGCCTACAGGTGAAAATATTTTATGTGCATGCCCATCGCAGTATAAGCATTTGACTTTTCCATTGCTCCCGGCTTTTTCCAGCCTGTCAAACGATTTTCCGCAATTTTCACATTTATAGCTGTAAATCGGCATCTTCAAACCTTTTTAAGATAAAATAAGTAGAAAATATATACTAATTACTTTCTTTAGTCAAATATTTCCGTGCCAATTTTAGATAAATACTATTTTTCCTGTTACTTTTTCCATAAAAAGTTGTGGCAAACAGGACAAATAATCCTTATAATTACTAAATGCTTCCGGCGGATTTCTATGTTGGGAGCTAACCGGTAATAATCAGTAATATAAAGAATAAATTTTTGATGTCAAAGAGAACGGTAATAATTCTGGTAATCTGTACAGTGATACTGGTAGCAGCATCAGTCACCACCATCCACCAGGACCCTGATATAAGCGGCATATCCATTACTTCAAATAAAGATATAAATGAAAACGAGATGCAGTCCCTGCCTGGTACAGTAGAGTTCAAAGATCCAGCCAGCGATATTTACCTTGTAATCCTTGTTAAATATCTTACAACAGATGATAGAATAATTGTAAGATGGCACTTTGACAAAAACGGAAAGTATGGAGTGGTCCAGCAGGATTCAATAACTCCTGGAAATAAAGGATCCGGGAAAATAGTTATTTCCCTTGCAAAAAAAGACAACCGCCATCCAGAAGGCAATTACAGGGTAGAAGTAATCCTGAACGGGAAACAAAAGGTGTCGAAGACATTTTCTGTTACCGGGGATTAGGTGAATTTGCATATCCTGCACCGGCCCTGATGAATTCTTCCCTTACTCTCTCAAATATCAGCTCCAGCGCTTCATGAACAGCATGATCAAGTTCATAATTCTTTATTATTTTTACATTATTTTTAGAGGCCAGCTCCTCTATGTAATCCTGTATCTTTATGATTTTATCAAGATGCTCGATATAGCGCTGCATTGGCCTTGAACCCTGTGTCTCTACTGTTCTCTTGGTAAAATGTTCT
>JAFGDA010000142.1 GCA_016932375.1 Actinomycetota bacterium
AAGGGAAGCCAGGGGGATTTAAATTTTTTTTATTGGTAGCATCAATTACATTATTCCATGGCATAACAACCTAAAAATCTTATTGTATATTTTATGATTCCTGGGTTATTCAGGAATCTTATAGGCAAGCATGCTATGCTGGATGGATTTTTTAATGACTTATCAATTTTACTGTCAATTAATCCGGTAAAGGGCTTTAATCTCTTCCGAATATTTTTTGCACTTTTCAAATATATCACCGTATTCAGCCTTATTCAGGCCGCATACGTTTATAAGTATATATTCCATACCTTTGCTGAAATATTCCTCAACAAATTCAATATCCCTGTCAAACATATTTCCTGACTCATCGGTTGCCCTGAAATAAAAACCGCAGGTCAGAACATAAAGGATCCTGTCAACATCCATATTGTGTTTTATCCCCATTTTTATTGCCCCGACCAGCCTGTCCTCGGGCCCCAGTTTCCTGGGCAGGTCCCTTCCAACCCTGTAAATAGTATCCCCAAGGGCCTTGTTTTTAAACCTTTTTATGAGATCGTCGATATGTTCCTCAAGATCTTTTTTTGTGAATTCCCCCGGATATTGCCTGAGCAGTATTTCAGCAGACTGCATCATCGTGTTCCTGACCTTTTCACATAATTGCCTTACTTCAAATACCTCATGGATATATACAAAATTCCTGTTGTCAGGGTATCCGAGATAAGCAGCCGATACATGTCCGAGATTGTGGATGAATAATTTCCTGTCGACCCAAGCCTTCATATTTTCTTTTGGGGCAAGGCCGATAACTTCGGGAATCGGGTTCTTGAAAGCTTTTTTATCGAGAATCAGGGTATTATATGGTTCTGCAAAGATCTGTAATATATCGGCTTTTTTTTCTTCTTCGGTCATTATCGGGACCATTTTCCCGATACTTGTCTCAACCAGGCCCACCAGTTTTTTTAAGGGATAGCTGCTACCCAGGACTCTTGAAAGCTCCCTTCCGAAAAATTCTGATGCATTCCGCATGTTGACAGCTATGATTATATCGAGTGGCAGGTCCCTATTCATTTCGTACCTTCTTAAAAGACCTTCCGCTATCAGGGGGATAATATGGGGCAGGGCATTGTTTCCCACACAGGAAGATACAATATCT
This sequence comes from Actinomycetota bacterium, assembly GCA_016932375.1. Lineage (GTDB taxonomy): Bacteria > Actinomycetota > Humimicrobiia > Humimicrobiales > Humimicrobiaceae > JAFGDA01. Next base: position 1,136 of record JAFGDA010000142.1, read on the forward strand.
GCTGTGCTTAATTCCCCGGCAACTTTTTCCTTATCCGTTGCGAGGACTCCCCGTACATTTTCCACTTTAATTATTTCTTCTTTATCAGCTTTTATTACTACGTTATAGTAGCCCCTACTGTTAAGGGCATCAATTACCGGTTTTACCACATCAATAAAAACAACTTCATAACCGGATCTGCTGAAAAGCTGGCCTATAAACGAGCGGCCTATATTGCCGGCCCCAAATATTACAATCTTTTTCATTTAATTGATTTTACCTTTTTATGGAAAAGACAAATTATATAAAACCATGATTACAGACCAAAACTGATGAAAATTGTGCAATCCCTGTTTAAAAGCCTATAATTTCTCTTTTACGGTTTTTACCAGTTTTCCCGCATCAGGCAGGAAAAGCTTCTCAAGATTCTGTGCGGAAGGAGGAATACCATTTGGAGCGCCTAGCCTTAAGACAGGAGTATCCAGCCAGTCAAAGCACCTCTCCTGTATCTGTGCAATTATCTCACACATGAAACCGCCCTGTTCAACTTCCTGGGCGGTTACCACAGCTTTTCCCGTCTTTTTAACTGATGAGATAATTGTGTCAATATCGAGAGGTATAAGTGTCCTTATATCAATGACCTCTGCGGATATTCCATCTTTTTCAAGTATGGCTGCTGCTTTTAAAGATTCTTCAACCATATAGGACCAGCAGATAATACTGATGTCTTTCCCTTCCCTCAAAACATTTGCACTGCCTATCGGGACAAGGTATTCTTCTTCGGGCACTACACCAGGGCTATTATATATGAGCTGCTGTTCAAAAAACACCACAGGGTTACTATCCCTTATTGCAGATTTCAGCAGGCCCTTAAAATCATAGGGAGTTGCAGGAGCCACGACCTTAAGGCCGGGTATATGGGTTGTAAGTGCTTCAAGGGACTGGGAGTGCTGACCTGCATAACCCTTTCCTCCCCCTATGGTTGTACGGAGAACCATTGGCACGCTTATCTGCCCACCCGACATATAACTCCATTTTGCGGCCTGGTTCCCTAACTGGTCAAGAGATTGCATGATAAAGTCATTATACATTATTTCAACAACCGGCCTGAGTCCAGTCATCGCCATCCCGACGGCCATTCCTGTCATACCGGCTTCGGATATGGAAACATTGAATACCCTTTCCCTGCCAAAAGCTGCCAGCAGGTCATTTGTAACCCCGAATGCCCCGCCATAATCCGCTATATCTTCTCCAAAAATGATTACCCTTGCATCGCGAGCCATTTCCTCCATAAGTGCTTCCCTTACTGCAATCCGCGCATTTATCCTTCCCTGTTCATCCCTTTTGTATGCAGGAAGCTTGCCCGGAAGCTTCGGGTTTGAATATTCTCTGGGGACAGGTTCTACGGCTTTTTCAGAAAACAGGTATTTAAGCATGGTCTCATCCCCCGGGTATTCAGCAGCTGCCGCAAATTTTGCCATTTCTGCATTGCGTTCATAAACTTTCTTTTCAAGGGCTTTTATTTCCTTATCAGTTATCCTGCCACCCTGCGACCCGGGGAATTCTGCACTGACAAGCTTGCTTTCAAAGGTTGATATGGCATCCCTTACCCTCCATGCTGCCAGCTCTTCCCTGTCACGGTAGGTAAGTGGATCAGACAAACTGTGCCCCTTATAACGGTATGTCATAAATTCAATCAGGACCGGTCCGGCTCCCTTATCAATCAAAGCCTTCGACCTTATGACAGAGTCCCTTACTGCAAGTACGTCCATGCCGTCAACTACTTCCGCATGCATAAGGTCCATGTCAAATCCTGCGGCTCTCCTTGCAAGAAAATCAACCCCCGTTATCTCTCCAAGCTCCTGGCCGGACATGGCATACTGGTTATTCACTATGCCAAATATTATAGGCACCCCTGCCTTTTTCCCCATAAGGCCATTTTTAAACTGTGCCATTGAGGCAAGGTTCAGCGATTCAAGAACCACACCGTTTGAATATGAGCCATCACCCGCAAGACAGAGAACAAGTGATTTTTCATCCCTGTACCTTAAGGAAACAGCCGCGCCCGCTGCGATGGGTATATGCCCGCCAACTATTGCATTTGCCCCAAGGTGTCCCAGTTCAAAATCAGCAATATGCATACCTCCTCCAACACCTCTGCAATAGCCGTGCTCTTTTCCAAACAATTCAGCTATCATCCTGTAGGTGTGTATTTTTAATGCTTTTTCCTCAAGTTCCTCTCTTGAATCACTTCCGGAAACACTTTCATTTACTGCATCAAGGTACTCTTTTCTCCTTGAAAGCAGCTCTCCCAGGCTCTCATCGCTGGAAAGTTTAATAAAAGAAAACCCCTTGGCCATTGCATCGCCATGGCCCCTGTGGGAGCTTGTGATATAACCATTCAAACCGAGTGAAGATACTGCTCCTGCAGCAGTAGCTTCCTGACCGATAGAAAGATGGGTTGGCCCTACATAGTCAAAATCAGGCAGGGGCTTGTATATTCCCGCCTTTATCCCTACAAGCATATCCTCAAGAGTCCTTATCATATACATAAGTTCAAGAAGATCCAGGGCTTCCTTACGTGTAAGCCCTTCCTTTATTTCATCATCTATGGTTTTCCCATAGCTGCAGATGGGAATTGTCTTGAATTTTATTGAATCTTTTTTGCACTCGAACACTGATTTTATCTCTTTGACCATGACCTCTCCTAATAATTATTAATTTACTTTTCTTCCATTTACATTATAAGTTTTACCTGAAATACCTGAAATGTTGATCCTGGTTTCAGGAGCACAACAGCATATATTATGCCATATCAGGATAAATATCAAATATTAATTAACGCATGCAAACATCTAAAATTTTGTGATAAAGATAAATTTTAGATGCTTTCATAACACATAAATTATAGTTTTACCTGACAACCACATTGACAAGCTTTTTAGGCACTGTGATGACCTTTACTATCTTTCTGCCTTCCGTGAATTTTTTTACTTTACCGGAAGCAAGAGCTGCCTTTTCCATCTCTTCCACAGAAATATCCGCAGGAAGTTCTGCCCTGTCCCTTAATTTCCCGTTCACCTGGAACACTATTGTTAAAAACTCCTCTTTTGCCATTTCCGGATCGTAATCCGGCCAGGGCACCCGGTGGATACTTGCAGTGTTACCTGCCTCCATCCATAATTTTTCGGTTATAAAAGGAGCTATTGGAGATAAAACCAAAAGAAGTTTAATTGTGACTTCTTTTACAATAGCAACATTCTTCCTTTCTTCCGGCACTTCATCCCTGTATTTGCAGGCAAGATTTACAAGTTCCATTATGGCACTTATGGCAGTATTGAAATTAAACCTTTCCAGTATATCTGCGGTAACTTTTTTTATGGTGCGGTGTAGCTTGCCCATGAGTTCCTTTTCCCGGTCACCCGGCAACCTGGCTGCAGTGCCTCTGGTATAGCCAGCTTTCTTTATGGTTCCAATATTATCATTTATCAGTCTCCAGAACCTTCCGAGGAACCTGTATGAACCTTCAGCCCCACTGTCACTCCAATCCACAGGGCTGTCGGCAGGACCCATAAAAAGTATATACAGCCTCAATGTATCGGCACCATATTTATTGTATATTTCAGATGGATTTACGATATTGCCCTTTGATTTTGACATTTTGGCGCCACCAAGGTTTACCACGCCGTGGGGAAAATAATTGTTGTATGGTTCCCTGAATTTTACCAGCCCCCTGTCAAAAAGAGCCTTTGTAAAAAAACGTGAATATATAAGGTGCATGGTTGCATGCTCAATCCCTCCCACATACTGGTCAACCGGCATCCAGTAGTCAACTTCGGCACTGTCAAAAGCCGCCCTATCATCATGGGGGCTGCAGTATCTTAGAAAATACCAGGAGGAGCATACAAAAGTGTCCATTGTATCGGTCTCCCTCCTTGCCGGCCCCCCACAGGAAGGGCAGGCCGTATTTACAAAATCATCGCAATAGGCAAGCGGGGAAAGCCCTGTGGGCCTGAAATCCACATTATATGGCAGAAGTACCGGAAGATCCTTTTCGGGTACCGGGACAGTGCCACAGCGGTCACAGTATACTATTGGAATCGGGGCGCCCCAGTACCTCTGCCTGGAAATCAACCAGTCACGGAGCCTGAAATTAACCTCAAACCTTCCTTTTTCCCTTTTCTCCAGCAAACTTGTTACTTCCTTCATGCCTTTTACCGACTCAAGGCCGTTAAACTGTCCTGAATTGACCATGAACCCCTCACCGGTATAAGCGCTGCCAGTATTTTCATGAACAATTCCGTCAGGTGATATTACCTCCCTTATGGGTATATTGTATTTTTTTGCAAATTCGAAGTCCCTCTGGTCGTGGGCCGGTACCGCCATAATCGCACCGGTGCCATATTCAAGAAGTACGTAATTGGCTATCCAGACCGGGACTTTTTCCCCGCTTAATGGATTTATGACAAACCTTCCCGTAAAACATCCTATCTTTTCTGTTTCGGCATCCCCTCTTTCCGTTTCACTCTGTCCTGATATAAGCTTTTTAACCCTGCTTACTTCCTTTATGTATTCATCACCCACCACTATGCTTTCAACCAGCGGGTGTTCCGGTGCAAGTATAAAAAAGGTTGCCCCAAAAAGCGTATCGGGCCTTGTGGTAAAGACAGGAACCGTAACATCGCTGCCTTTACAATCTTTTCCGTAAAGGCTGAAGTCAATGACAGCCCCTTCGCTCCTTCCTATCCAGTTCCTCTGGATGGTGAGCACCCTTTCCGGCCACCCATCCTTTATAATCTCCATATCGTCAAGCAGCCTCTGGGCATAGCCTGTTATTTTGAAAAACCACTGGGACAGCACTTTTTTTTCAACCGGACTGCTGCACCTCTCGCACCTGCCTGAAATCACCTGTTCATTTGCAAGGACCGTCTGGCATGAACCACACCAGTTTACCGGCGCTTCCTTTTTTTCAGCCAGCCCCATCCCATAAAGGACCAGGAACAGCCACTGGGTCCACCTGTAATATCCAGGTTCCGAAGTTATGATTTCCGAGCTGAAATCATAACTCATGCCCATTCTCTTTAAGGCGGTTCTCATTTTTTCAATATTGCTCATGGTGCTTTCCTTTGGATGTATCCCGTTTTTAATGGCTGCGTTTTCCGCGGGAAGCCCGAAGGCATCAAAACCAATGGGATGCAGGACATTCTTACCTTTTCTTGACATCACCCTTGCTATCACATCACCGATTGTATAATTCCGGGCATGGCCCATGTGGGGTTCACCAGAAGGATACGGAAACATTTCAAGCATATAGAACTTGGGGTCGCTTTTTTTTGATTTCAGGGAAAAAATCTTTTCCTTTTCCCATTTTTGCAGGATTTCTTCCTCTATAACGGAGGCATCATATTTCTTAAGGTTCTCTCTACGTCTCAAAGTGCTTCCTCTCAGAGCCCGGACCGATCTCCGGCTTGTTTGTTTTTTTCCACTTTATTTCTTTTGAATCTTTCCACAGTCTTTCCAGGTCATAAAACTGCCTTAATTCTTCCGTGAATATGTGGATCACGAAATCGTCATAATCAATAAGTATCCAGTTTCCATCGGCAGTACCATCTATGTTTAAGGGGTACATCTTTTTCTTCTTGAGCCTGAAGCATATCTCTTCTTCTATCCTTCTTGTAAGCCTCGTATTCCGTGCACTTATGATTATAAAGTAATCGGTGATTATCAGCCGGGAGCTCATATCAAGGATTTTTATATAACCGGCATTTTTCTCATCCGCAATGTCTGCAACTTCCCTTACTATTGTCAGGATCTTCTTCCTATATTTTTCCCCAGGATCTACTGGAACATGATTATCTATTTTACCCCTGCCTTTTATCCGGCTTTCATTTTTATCTGTCACTTGCTGGTATAATCACTTCCTATCAGGACGGTAATACCTACACCATCAGGATTACTATCAGATTTCTTTATTACACCCACTTTTAATCTTTCCTGTATTTGCTGGGCAAGTGCCTCCATTCCCTCTCCTCCGGAATACCTTATTTCTGTCTGTGTATAATCCCAGTTATCGGCATCTTTGGTTTCCACTACTTTTATCACATCTGTGTCTGCATTAAAATGATCTTCAAGTATATCTTTTACCGTTTTTGCCAGCCCCGCAGTGCCTTCACCATTAAGGATTACAATATTCGTGATACCGGATACTTCTCCTTCCTGCCCTTCCGTCTCTTCAGTTTCTTCCGCCCCTTCAAACCCTGGATTATAATCCGATCCGAGTATTATCACAATGTCTGAGACTACCACTTCTTCCTGCCTGGTAGTGATGCTTCCTGTCCCTATCAGGCTTTTTAGTTCATTTGCAGCATTCATTACTTCTGGTTCGCCGGAAGTATAAACTATTATCTCAGTTGCAGTGTAGTCCCAGTTATCAGCATTTCCCACTTCCAGCACATTGAATTTTTCTTTACCGCTTTCGAAAACCTGGGCCTTTAAAACACTTTCCAATTCCCCTGCGATCCCAGGCGTACCCACACCGTTCAATATCCTGATGCTTACGGTCCTTTCCTGTACGGCAGTCTCACTGGTCGCTGCCTCATCTTTGTTGAACAACCCTGAAAGATTCGATACATCAGGCAGGTATACTATACCTTCACCCTCCAGCTCGGTTGAAGATACGCCAAGGACATGGACCGTATTTTTATCAGCACCAAGACCGGAAACTGTGGCAAAAAGCTTTATCAATTCTTCCATGGAAAGGTCGGAGTCTATATAGCTTTTTACAAGATTGATATTATTTGTAAGATCCTCTTCAGTTTCACCAACAATTTTTGTTATAACAGTATCCAGAACCTTTTTCTGGTAATCAATATACCCGGTCTTCACATCCTTCTCCATGCCGCTTACATATTTCAGGAAATTAGCAACCTCCGATCCATCCATAAGATTGGGACCCGGTTCCAGCTCAAAGCTTGTATCCGAATCATAATCCTTTACCGCCATGGCTACATCCATATCCAGTTCTATTCCTCCCAGTTTATCAACGACATTTGCAATATCAAAAAGCACAAAATGGTCTATTTTTATATCCATGCCAAGGCCTTTTTCAAGTGTAAGGGAAAGGAGGTCCATACCGCCTATCTCCACCGCCTTACCAGCCAGCTCGGCTCCTATGCCGGGTACATCCATCAGGGTCCTCGCCGGAATACACAGGGACCTGAGCTCGTTTGAGGCGCTGTAATAGCTTGAAAATATAATGGAACTTACCTCGGGTTCAAGCAGGTCCTGCCCGGCAGTAGCCATTATAATATTGATATCCTGTCCCAGTTCAAGGGACTCCGGCACATTGATAACTGACTCTTCCGGGCCCGCTTCAGCCTGGCTGAACCAACGGTTTTTTATATAGCGGTACCCGAATACTATCGCAGTTGCCACAATGATCACAATAATGATTACTGCAATAGTAGAATAAAGGAGCTTTCTTCTTTTCTTTTTCTCCCTTATGCGCCTGCTTCTGTAACCTTCATCATCCAGGTCATCGCCTGAATAGTCCTCAAATTCAAAATCATCATCCTTGAAAAAATCATTTTCAGGTTCAGGGGGCATGCCTTCACCAGTGTCCTTTTCTTCCTCTTCCCCGCTTCTGCCGCCGTTTTTAAAATCAAAAGACATTTTTAATACCTCCACAAATACTGTTCCATATTCTGCCTGTATCAGGGTGCAGCAATTTTTCTTTCTTAACAATATATATTATATTATTTTTATAAACCTCAAGAAGACATAAATCAATACTTTTATCAGCAAATTCCCTAATCCTTTCCACCCCCTGGT
>JAFGDA010000143.1 GCA_016932375.1 Actinomycetota bacterium
AATATCGATTATTTTTGAGATTCTTGATTCGATTACAGGTGAAAGGCAGATACCCATGGGCAGGTCCATCCCTTTATTATCAAAGGAATTAAAAATATTTATCCCTATCAGGAAGCCTTTTATTTCGTTACCGGTTGTTGCCTTAAAAAGATCCAGGACATCCATCAGGGAAGTCTCATGAAATGAAATCGATGAATTACCGGTTAAACCCGGACCGGCTTCTTTATAAAAATCTTTTAAGGGTATAAGGTAAATGTCCCCTTTTTGGGGGATACCGGGATATTTTAAATTCCTTTGCCGGGTAATCTTTTTGGGATTTAAGCCGGAATATGCGCCTGCTTCAGGGGTATTTATTTTCAGTGCATCAATTATAATGAAATTACAATTGCTGTACTCTTCAAATAAAGCTAAAAGCCTGAATCCGGCAGTGGCGCCATCTATCAGGACCACTGAAGGAGGAAGACCGGCATTTTTAAGCCTGTTTACAACATGGACACCCACGCCTTCATCTCCAAGAAGTATATTCCCGATTCCAAGTACCACTGTTTCTATTTTGTCGAAACCTGTCAATTCTATTTGATATTGGCAAATACAGCAGGAATATGTTTTTCCCAGCCGAGAGCCTGGATATGCGTACCGCTGCAGTATGGTTTCACCTCATTTATCAGGCCGGAGGCTATTTCAATACAGGTGGCTACCTTGTCCCCGGTAGTATCCATCTTCTCTATCAGGGGTCCGGGCACAAATACCCCGGGAACAAACTTATTCATATAATTGGCCATTCCCTTTGATTTTAAAAGTATTACACCAGCAAGGACCGGTACATCAATTTTTTCCTTCTCAAGCCTGTCCATAAATCTTTTAAATACTTCTGCGTCAAAGATGGCCTGTGTCTGGAAAAACTGCGCTCCCTGTTCGATTTTTTTCTTCATCTTTATAATTTGCAGTTCATAAGCTGCTTCCGTATCTGCACCTGGATTTACAACTGCCCCTTTAAAAAATTTGGGTGCTGCAGTGAGATCATTCCCGGACAAATCTTTCCCCTCCTCCAGTGTCTTCATGGTCCAGAGGAGTTGGACGGAATCAAGATCATATACCGGTTCTGCCTGGGGATGGTCGCCAACAGTAGTATAATCACCTGTTATGGCAAGGACATTCCTTATTCCCATCGTATAGGCGCTGATCAGGTCTGATTGAAGAGCCAGCCTGTTACGGTCCCTCGTGGTCATCTGGAAAACAGGTTCATAACCCCATTGTTTGAGCAGGGTACATGTGGCCAGGGATCCAAGTCTCATAACAGAACTCTGAAGATCCGTTACATTAATACCATCAGCTATCCCTTTAAGATATTCTGCAGCTTCCCTTATCTCCTCCTGGTCCGCACCTTTCGGAGGCCCTATCTCACAGGTTATTGCAAATTTTCCTTCATCAAGTGATTTTTCAAGTTTTGAAAGGTATTTCTTTCCAGTATTCATTCTGCTTCCTCCTCGTCCAAAGCCCACAGCCTTGTTTTCCTGAGTTCTGAAGAAGGCAATATTTTTCTGTAATCCCTTGGCGGTATAAACTGCATCAGCCTGTCAAGCTGTCCAAGACGTTTAAGGCTTTTATATATCAAAACCCAGCCACAATCCCTTTGAGGGTCTGTTTCACACATGTCATTGCCCTGTCCTGCACAGGGCCCGTTCTCAAGTTTTTTGGGGCATGCGGTGTAAGGGCATATACCCCCGGTTAGGTCCAGGATGCAGTTCCCGCATGTGTCGCATCTTTCTGTGCCCTGCCACATACCGGTAATACCTCCAAAGGTAATTGTATTTAAAGCAGGATGGCAAACCTTATCTATTACAGCAGAGGAAGCCTGCACTCCCAGCCCGCAGGAAAATACAAGGACCGAATCAGCAGCCTCAATTTCCTGCTTTCTTGGTTTGAGCCTTGAACGTATCAGTGCCTTCTGGCATAAGAAATCTATTTCTATAACTCCGGAGACTTTTATGCCGTTTTCCTCAAGTTTGGTTTTCATATCGTTAAGAACTTCCATCCCGCCTGTATTGGCTCCTTCAGGGCAGCCGCCACAGCCCATGATAAATACAACTTTTTCTTCCTTAAGCCTCTCTAAAATCTCTTCTATCGGTTTAAATTCCGTAAGTATCATAAAACCTCCTAGTCGTAAATAAACCGGAACGCTAAACTACCTTATATTTTCCTTTTAAATCTCCACCGGGGGTGACCAGATGTACTGCACATGCAGTGCAGGGATCAAAGCTTCTTATGGCACGCAGTATTTCTACAGGCGCCTGGCTGTCGCTTACCTTAAGACCAATAATAGCCTGTTCATAAGGTCCAGGCTGCCCGTCTTTATCTTTTGGAGAAGCGTTCCAGGCAGTAGGGGTGATTACCTGATAATTTTCTATCCTTCCTTCTTTAACCTTCAGCCAGTGTCCGAGAGCTCCCCTTGGAGCTGCAATAAGGCCTACTCCTTCCCCATCCATTGGAGGAGAGTACCCTACTGTAGTGGGTTCCCCTGCTTTAAGGGCCCCGGCCCATCCGTTAAGGTTGTCAGTAATTATTTTTGAAAAAAGTACCCGGCCCAGATGCCTTCCGGCTATTGAATACATATTGGTAATGCTTCCCCCGGTTTCAGCCAGTGCATTGTCTACAAGCTTATTTATATCCGGATCCTTTTTGCTGAGATATGTGCATAAGACACTTGCAACGGGCCCCACCTCAAAGACTTTACCATCATATCTCGGTGATTTTATCCATGAATAGGCTTCTGGTTTCCCGGCTTCCGGTTCAGTAACTCCTGAGCCAGGATAAAGCGGCTCACTTTCCTTGAACCAGCTATGTGTGACATCTTCAGTGATATTTTTAATATTTATATCAGAATATTTACTGGTTCCGGTCACGATCCCGCCCCGGAAAAGGGCTTCTTTAAAAATGCCATTGGAACCGGTCCGGTAAGAATCATAAGCCAGTAAATTTCCGCATCCCCTGCCCATCTCAAGATATTCATTATACGCTCTTGCTACTGCTATCACATCGGGAAGGTATATATTATTTACGAAATCAGAAATTTCTTTTAGTCTCCATATAAACCGGGCTATTTTATCCGCTGTTACGTTTTCGGTCACACCACCGGCTACTATTGCAGCATCATGGGGCCACTTTCCACCAAACATAGTGGCTGCCTCCTGGCCTTTCCTGTAGATATCCAGGGCCTTTATATAATGCCCTGTAACTGTCCTTGTGACATTATCGTCAAGCCTGTAATCTATCTCATCCCGTGGAAGGAATGGTTTAGAGTAACCCTGCTCCAGAAACCTTTTAAGGCTGTTAAGGTCTTCATCGCTTCCGGAATAATCCAGTGCTTTTGAAGGATCGATATAGTCGGGTCCGCTCAGGATATAGAAATGCAGTATATTATCACAAACAGTCCTGGTTCCCAGTATCAGGTTTCGGAGCAGTATCCCGTTTCCAGGTATTTTATCGGTTAACCCGGCATATTCGTCCACTGCAGTTACGGCTGCGCAGGCATGGGGTTCAGGGCATACACCGCATATCCTCTGGGTTATCATAACTGCATCTCTTGGATCCCTGCCCTTCAGTATCATCTCGATTCCCCTGAACATGGTACCGCTCATATTTGCATCTTTAACGACTCCATTTTCCACAACTGCTTCTACTTTAAGATGTCCTTCTATCCTGGTAATTGGATGAATAACGATTTTTTTCACTATCTTGCCTTTCTAATAAATTATTTTTCCGGGGTTTTTGCTTTATGAAGGCTTGCAGGAGTTTCCACATCGATAATCCTGTCGTAAAAATCGCCTACAAAATCAGGAAACTCAGGCTGTGTACAACCGCTGCATGGAGCCCCGCAACCGATTACCCAGTTTGTTTTTCCGTTCCATTGCCTGAGGGGGCAGTCAGAATAAGTTATGGGTCCCTTGCACCCGAGCTCATAAAGGCAGCCTTTGTCGCCTAATTTTTTTGCAAATTTACCTTCGTCAAAATAAGCCCTGTTGGGGCAGTTTTCATGTATAAGCTTGCCGTAAAAAGTCTTTGGCCTTTTCAGGTCGTCGAGTTCAACATTTTCCAGTCCCTTAAGAAGTACTTCAGTAATGGTGCCGAATAACCAGTCGGGATGGGGCGGGCATCCCGGAATATTGATAAGAGGTACTTTGATTTCATGGGTAAGAAAAACATCCCCAACGCCCCGGGCTCCCGTAGGGTTTGGATGGGCAGCAGCTATGCCCCCGAAAGCCGCACAGGTGCCAAGCGCAATTACCAGCATGGCATTCCTTGAAAATTCTATCACTTCATCAAGTATTGTTGACTTCTTACCATCTTTTTCCCCTGTAACACAGTATATGCCATCATCTTTAGCAGGAATGGCACCATCTATAATCAGCACATACCCCCTTTCTTTTCCAGCTTTCTCAAGCATATCCATTGCCAGGTTACCGCTGGCGGTCATGATGGTAGGGTGAAACACAAAATCAAGCTTTACACCGGGTAATAGGTCGTCCAGCAATATATTTTTAATAGCCGGGTATTCCGAACAAAGTGTTGATGTCACACAGCCTGTGCAGTTTTGCCCCTGAAGGGATATTACCGGAATAACTGTAGTGCTTTTTGGATACATGTCAACTCCTTATGAGCAATGTTATTGATCGATTATTCTTAAAATAAAAAGAACTGCTAAAGATTCACCGTTTTTATTTTTTATAAGTTTTGATTAAAAATAACTTTTTTTATTTTAACAGAATAATTATTATTTTCAATTAGATTGAATCAATTATGTAACAGAATCTTTTAATGGTAATTTTAAAAATACTGTATTTACTGTATTTTTTTTAACTTATAAATTTGTCGCGGTTACTGGTAAAATATATCCGGAGGTATAATGGAAGCTGACAGGGAGATTTCAGGGCGATTCGAAATAATTGAACATCTTTCGGACACAGGTATAAAATTTTATGGGGGCAGTCCCGAAGAATTGTTTTCCAATGCTGCGGAAGCAATGTTCAGTATAATGGGGAGCACTAAAAATGTCCGGGCAGAAAAGAGCCTCAACATAACGATAGATAAAATTGCGGGATCCCTTGATGACCTTATTGTGCTATGGCTTGAAAGACTGCTTTACCACTTTGAAGTTGATGGCATGATTTTTTCAAGTTTTAGAGTTTCAAGAATCGAAAAAGAGGCAGGACTATTTGGGCTTTCCGGTACTGCCCTGGGTGAAGCCTATGATCCCTCAAGGCATAGAATAGAAGTAGGGATAAAAGCACCTACGTACCATAAGCTGAAAATAATGGAAAGTAACGGCCTATGGCAGGGCACGGTTATTTTTGATATTTAAGGCAGGGATCAGCCGTTTCCAATAACGTGCCATGCAGGCAGGTTTCCAGGCGCTCTTGGGCGCGGGATCTACTATCAAGAAATTTTCTGGAGGCAGGAAAAAATGAAAAATTATAAAATAAAAAAGATAGATGATTACAGGTGGGAAGTTGAAAAAAACAGTGAAATTGGAATGAGGGTACCTGGAATAATCTATGCAGACAGTGAACTCATAGCTCATGCAACGGGAGAAAATACCATAGAGCAGGTTATAAATGTCTCCACTCTTCCAGGTATAGTGAGGGCTTCATTTGCCATGCCTGACATACATTATGGATACGGTTTTCCCATAGGAGGGGTAGCAGCTTTTGATGCCGGAGAAGGCGTCATATCGCCGGGTGGTGTGGGATTTGATATATCGTGTGGAGTGAGGATACTTAAGACCCGGCTGTCAGCAGGAGAAGTAAAAAAGGATATCAAGGACATAATGTCCCTTCTTGATATCAGGATACCAAAGGGATTGGGAGGCCAGGGAAGGCTCCACCTTTCTGATAACGACGTCAGGGATATACTTGTTGAGGGGATGGGATGGGCTGTAAGGAAAGGGTACGGAGTTCCTGAAGACAGGGAAATGGCCGAAGAAAAAGGATGCATGAAAGGTGCGGACCCGGCTTTTGTAAGTAACCAGGCCTTAAAGAGAGGGGCCGGACAGGTTGGTACCCTTGGATCAGGAAATCATTTCCTTGAGATCCAGGTGGTGGAAGAAATATATGACCGGGGTGCAGCAGAAAAAATGGGTCTTGAAGAAGGTCAGGTAACGGTTATGATACATTCTGGTTCGAGGGGTCTTGGGCACCAGATATGCAGCGATTATATTAAAGTCATGCAGCACGCTTCCGATAAATATGGAATCAGGCTTCCGGACAGGCAGCTTGCATGTGCCCCAATTAGTTCACCAGAGGGGGGAAAATACTATTCTGCAATGGCCTGTGCGGTAAATTATGCTCTTGTAAACCGTCATTTTCTTGCACACCTCGTAAGGAATGCATTCGAGGAATTTTATAAAAAGTCATGGGAACGGCTTGGCATGGATACCATTTATGATGTTTCGCACAACATTGCCAAAATGGAGGAGCATGTTGTCGATGGATTATCAAGAACGTTATGCGTACACCGGAAGGGAGCTACAAGGGCATTTGCCCCGGGTCATCCCAAACTCCCCCAAAAGTACCGGGAAATTGGCCAGCCGGTAATAATACCGGGTGATATGGGAACAAATTCCTATATATTACTGGGAACAGACCGTGCCATGTCTGACACATTTGGTTCGACCTGCCACGGAGCCGGCCGTATCATGAGCCGCTCTCAAGCCAAAAAGTCCATAGACGGCGCTGCCCTTAAACAGCAGCTTTTAAAGGACAGGGGCATAGTAATTATGGCCGGGAGCATGGCAGGATTAGCAGAAGAAGCACCGCAGGCATACAAGGAAGTCGGAAGAGTAGTGGAGATTGCCCATCTTTCAGGTATTTCAAAAAAAGCTATAAAATTGAAGCCAGTTGGTG
>JAFGDA010000144.1 GCA_016932375.1 Actinomycetota bacterium
AAATTGGTTCGAAATTTCGCAACCTGGGGCAGGAGTAGCACTACTATACGGATTCCTTAAAATTTGATAAAGTAATAATATGGAAAATAAAAACAATGAATGTTGCCCTGAATTTAATCCTGAAAAATGGGATAAAAAAATATTCAACTGGGACAACAAACAATTTATCAAAGAAACTATTCCAACATTATTCCATATGCCTTTTCCACCAATGATTGGGAAAAAGATAACTAAAATGATGAACCTTGCGACAAGCTCAGGTAAGATAGATTCAAAAAAGGATGAAGTTTTAGTTTTATTTCAAGACCCAGATGCATTTAAATCGAACATTTACATTTCTGTAACCGGGGATGTTCCGGGGGCGAATAATGTTAAAATTCCTGGAGAATTCATGGCTAAGGTGTATGACGGTCCATATAATGCAATTCCTGAATTTTTAAAGGATATGAATACCTATTTAGAAGGAAAGGGGAATAAAGTTCCCAAAAATGATGAGTACTTCATTCATTATGCATATTGTCCAAAATGCGAGAAAAAATATGGACATCACTATATGATTCTTTTTGCAAAAATTTGAAAATTAACTCTTACTTAAAAGACTATAATATGGAAAGATAACCATTATTTTTATATTTTTAATGTAAATAACTCTTTAACTCTGTCCAATTCCCCTAAAAAATGGTTCAAGTGACATTTTGCTCCTTTTTATACTGATTTTATAATACTGCAGAAATCATTATGCTAAGAGCTCTTACAGGATGGTATGTGATATAAGCCTATCGTAAAATAGGCCCTGATATAAGATTTGATGAAAATTGATTTAATGTATTAAATATAATATAAAGTAACGTAAGGGTAATAAAACTGGCAGTAAAAAAAGAAAACGAATGCATGACAATATAAAGAAGACTATAGTTTTAAACCTTTGATGATATTAAAATACAGGAAAATATAGGTACAACTAAAAATTAAAATAATAATAAAACAGTTGGAAACCAAAAAGGAGGAGGCATATCATGACAGAGAGGCTACAAATTTATAAATGTAATGTATGCGGAAACATTGTAGAGGTTTTGCATCCAGGCGAAGGTGAGCTTGTCTGCTGCGGAGAGCCCATGAAGCTCCATAAGGAAAACACGGTTGATGCTGCAAAGGAGAAACATGTACCAGTGATAGAAAAGACAGCGGGCGGGTTCAAAGTGAAAGTTGGGAGCGTTGCCCATCCCATGACAGAAGAGCACTATATCGAATGGATAGAAGTGCTGGCAGATGGCAGGTCTTATAAAAAATTCTTAAATCCCGGTGATGCACCTGAGGCAGAATTCTGCCTGGAAGCAGACAGTATAACAGCCCGTGAATATTGCAATATACATGGCTTGTGGAAATCCTGATAAGAATAACAGCAGGAGTCATAAATATTATTTTTTTGGCCTGTTTGCAGCAGGCTTTTTAAAAGTGTCAAGCCTCAGGCTAATATGTAATTAATTAAGATTTAATCTGCTGTGTTGACAGGGCAAAAGTAAAATATTCAAACCATAGCAGGTCAATGATATATTGAAAGAAGAACTGGATAACCTTTATAGAAAATACAATAACAGGATTTATGTACACCCGGATCCACTGGAGTTCCTTTACGATTATCCACAATTAAGGGACCGTGAGATAGTGGCAATGGTTGCATCCTGTCTTGCCTACGGCAGGGTCAAGCAGATATTAAAGAGTGTTTCGACAGTCCTCAATGTGATGGGCCCATCACCATACGATTATCTTGACAGTGTTTCGCTGGAAGGGCTGATGGAAACATTCCGCGGGTTCAAGCACCGTTTTACAAAGGGATCCGAGATCGCCTGTCTTCTCTATAAGATAAAATCAGCAATCCGTGGGCATGGCTCATTGAATAATTTTTTCCTTTCGGGATACAATGCCGGCTATGGCAGCGTGTTTGAAGCTTCAATGATTTTCCTTGAAAGGCTTGAACTTCAATACAAGGGAAACTGCTGCAGCCTTACTCCCTCGCACCAGGGAAACAGCGCCTTTAAAAGGTTAAATCTATTCCTGAGATGGATGGTCCGGAAGGACAATGTCGATCCGGGCGGCTGGCAGGGGATCCTGCCATCCAGCCTTATAATCCCGCTTGACATACATATGCACCGCATTTCACTGCTTCTGGGACTTACACGACGCAAACAGGCAGATATAAAGACCGCACTTGAAGTAACCCGGGCTTTAGGAAAATATGATATTTCTGATCCTGTAAAATATGATTTTTCATTGACCCGCATAGGCATGCATGGGATTAGGGAAAGATTCATTGAAAAGTACAAATACCAAACACCCGGTGTATCATGAAAAAATTTACGTATTGGAAGAAAAAATTTGAATAAAATCCTTTGTATAGTTAATCAAGTCATATATAATGCAAAATAATAAAAATAACTGAAAATAGTAGTGGATGCATCCGGTTATCCCTGTAATGGAAAAACGGTTATTTAATTATACGAACCTTAAAAATATTGCCCTGCCGGGTGCAAAATATAGGTATATTGTTAAGGGCAAACATAGCAAGGTTATATGCAAATTAGGTCAAATTATAATAGCCAGGGGTGAGAGGAGCCAGTAATGAGAAAAATTCTGGGAAGCAAAACAAGATATTTTTTGGTCTGTATGGTTGTAGCCGCACTGATTATAACCATATTTCCAGCGAGTCTTTCAGGAGGTTCTGGAGAACAGGTCCAGGCTTTTGTTACAAGGTTCTATGTTCACTGCCTGAACCGCCAGCCTGATCCTGAAGGCCTGAATGTCTGGGTGACAAATTTATTAAGCGGGGCAAAAACCGGAGCTGATGTAGCGGAAGGTTTTGTATTAAGCGAGGAATTCAGGAGTAAAAATTACAGCAATGAGGCTTTTCTTACAATACTTTACAGGGCATTCTTTGACAGGGAGCCGGATGCTTCAGGTTACAGCCAGTGGCTTGCCATGATGGCAGGTGGTATGAGCAGGGGGGAAGTGCTAAATGGCTTTCTTAAATCCGAGGAGTTTGCGAACCTCTGTAACAGTTATGGGATAATTGCATATGCAGGCGCTTCTGCAGCGGCATCCCCATCTTCGACAGTTGCTTCTACGGGTGCCGGCTACAGTTCAGGTACAGCCACCGGTTTCCATGCAGGAAGAAAAGTAAATTTCATAATATGGGGAGATGACAGCTCCCATGACCGTGCAGGAGGAAGAGTAAGCGGGAGGACCGATATAAATATTTTCTGTCACTTAAATCTTGACACGCATAAGCTTTTCCTGGTCACCATACCCCGTGACACATGGTTTGGCGGCAGGAAAATAAATGGGTATCATGCAATAGGCGGGCATGATTATGCAGTATCCATCTATGAACAGTTTGTAGGTGGAAAGATAGATTTTTATGCCATTACGGATTTTGATGGGTTCCCTCCAATAATTGATTATTTTGGTGGAGTATCGACCACTGTTGAAGAAAATATTGCAGACCCCTTCTCTGGATGCTATCTTGGAGTGGGTACCCATCATATAAACGGGCTGCAGGCCCTGGCTCTTTCCCGTGCGAGGAAAGGCAGGTATCTTTATGGTGGAGGCGCCTATGCGAGGGAAAAGCAGGCTGCCATACTACTTGCAGACCTGCTTATGCAGAAAAGGGGGATGGTGAATTCCGGCAATCTTGGCAATTTCTTAAATACCATGGCCCAGTATTTGTGGACAAATATTTCGATATCACAGGCGCAGGAGATACTTCCTGTCCTTCTTTCCCTAAAGCGTGAAGATATAACAATAACCACTTTTAATTCCAAGCCGCAGTGGTTTGGAAATTCCAGCGCGGTAGGTTATAACGAAGCTGAAAAAAACCAGTTTTTCAGCAATATCCTTAATCA
>JAFGDA010000145.1 GCA_016932375.1 Actinomycetota bacterium
ATTCGTAGTAATAGATATTCATTATGACATTAAAGATATTTGATAAAAGGGAAACTGATATTGCATCTGATGGGCTATTGCCGGGCTATAAAGACACCTTTGAATCCGGAAGGCATTATATCAGTGATATTATCAATTCTGTCCCATTAAAGATTAATGGATACCCCATCTTCGCACTCAGGATCAAAAAGGCACTGAAGATCCTTGGAGCTGATGAAGCCGGCAATCTCCTGCACAATCTATCCATAATGGTCATAATCCCGGGCCAGAATCTTCGTTATGACGGGGAACTGGGGATCCTTTATATTGATAGAAACCTTTCAGTCATTGAAATAGCCGCTGTTATAAGGATACTTGCAGGTAAGGAGAACAATTCGGAAATAACAGTTGACGATGTCCTGAAACAGTCATCGAAACGTAATTATACGGGCCTGATAAACAGGGTAAACAGAAGGATTTTCAGGCAATCCCTTGAAAAAAGGCTTGAAAATTATATCCAGAAAATAATAAGCAGTCCGCCTATGGGCCAGGTAGCAACAGAGGACCAGCATTTCCTAATGACTATTATGAGACTTGAGATGTTTGTCAGGAGCATTTCCGGAAAAATAGAAAAGAATTCAATTGTGTCCATTCTTGAGAGGCAGAGGAAGAAGCTGCACAAAAGACTGTTATCCTGTCAAAAAAGAAGCATTGCCGGTCCGGAAGATACAGAGGGAACGGTAATAAAAGAAATGATGGAGACCCTTGACTCCAGAATCTTTGAGAAAAAGATGGTAATACAGAACAGGCTGCTGGATCGTTTATTTAAAAGTATAGATAAATGGCCGGAATACGAAACTTCAGGAAAATACTGTATAAGAAAGATCAGCAGCAGGCTGCTTCCGGTAATTAAAAAAGCAGGGGAAATTCTTGAAAGAACGCAGATAAAGGATTCACCCGTCTATTCTTTCAGGGATAAGTTTGTGCAGAAACAGATAATCAGGTTAAAGAAAAAAAGGATGAAGATTGACTATATTAACTCCGTCAATGACAGGAAAAAGGAATATGCAGAAAGGTTAAAGCAGTATCTTGCAATCAAGCATAGGAATGAATTGATCCCTGAAGGGTATAAAAAATCTTTCCTGTCAATATTTTTTGATATTTTCCGTGTGAGCCTGAATGTGTTATTCATAAGTTCTTATATTTACCTGATAGACATTCCGGTATTTTTCGTTCCGGTCTTCCTGGCCGTTGGCCTTTTTGTGTTCCAATCAATAGCAAACAAGTTTGCAATAATGTTTATTTCCATATTTGTAAAGAACGGCGGGCTTAAAAGGCTTCCTGGCTATAAGCTTAAAGAAGAGATAAAAAAAAGGGCTGATGGAAGTAAATATTTTTGTGCCATAGACCTGCCTTTGTACACAGACAGTTTGCCAGAGCTCGAGACAACGGTACACTATATTAAAAGGAATCTCTCCAACCTTAAAAATACTATTGATTATTTTGACAACCTTTGCATGGTTTATCAAATAACCTCCAATACTTCTGATGAGATACTGGCAGATAAAGAAGTCAGTATGGCACGGAAGGTACAGAAGATTGCAGATGCTCTTCTTGGAAAAGACCGCGTATTTTTCCTGTACCTGCACCGCAATTCTGGAAAAGCCAAAAAAGTCGGCAATATAATAGCAAGCCATCTTTTTAAATACCGGGGCATAACCAGCCCTGATATATATACTGACCAAAAAAGATTTTTGCTTACTTTCGAGAAAAAACCGTTTTTTGACAGGGCATGGGGAGATTTCAAAAAAACCCTGGTCCCGGGAGGAAAAGACAATTCCTTTATTATCCAGGATATCCTGAAGGGTAACAGGATAAATATTGCAGGCAATATCGAGTTCACCTTTTTTATTGATAATAAGAATGAGATAAAACCGGGAAGTTTTGAAAAGGCTCTCGCGATAATGATGCACCCGGCCAATAAGAACATATCCATACTGCAGCCAAAGATGAGTATAGAGGACCCCGTTTCCGAAGGGCAGAAGATTACATCTGCTTTCCTCAGGATGATGCGGCTTGCCAGGGACGTTCACAATGAAAGGTATCTCAATACGCTTCACAGCCTTTACGGCAATATGAGCGCTTACTATGGAAAGGGCATGGTACGGCTCAGGATGTATGATTATATGATAACAAGGGAAGTGCTTAATATAAAATATGTCGATTCCCACGACTGGCAGGAAAGCGTGTTCAATAATTGCGCCATAGCCCTGTCGGGAAATAAAAAAATACAAATAACCCGCAAGGATGGACCTGATGATTCATTTGATGTGCTGATCGAAGAAAAGAGGAATAGTTCTATATTCAACCTGAAGTTCAATGGAAACTGTTGCATCATGAAAGATGAAAGGGGTAACCTGAGAAACATTATTGTCCGGGGCCATGACCTGGAGAGCAGGGTAAGGCAGGCCCTCTCTTATGTGGATAATGGAGTAGAAGTTGGCGAAAGGGAGCTTATATCCACAATAGGTAACAATACGAGGGACTCGAGATGGCTGAAAGGGGATCTCCAGATGTTCAACACTTTTATGCCTTATTTTAAGTTCTTGCCGGCATATCACAGGTTTCACCTCGAGAATATATTCAGGAGACTTACAAATGAAATTGGCCTGCTCCTGTGGGTGGGCATAAACTTTATTTTTGCAATATCGGCAGGTTCCACTGGAGGAATGAACCAGGAACTGTTATTCATTCTTAGCCTCTACCTCGGTGCCACCGCATTTGGTTTTGCCGGGATAGACCTTTACATATATCCTATTTTTTTTGATATATCCGATAGGATAAGGATGCCAGGTTCCAGTGGGTTTAAAAGC
>JAFGDA010000146.1 GCA_016932375.1 Actinomycetota bacterium
CCTACGGAGATTGCCATAATAGCGGATGATTCAGCAGATATTTCCCTGGTAGCCTGTGATCTGCTGGGCCAGGCAGAGCATGATCCCAATAGCGGGCAGATATTGATATGCCTGAGCGAAGATTTTGCCATTAAGGTAATAAAAGAAGTGGAAAGGCAGCTTGCGGACCTGCCCACCAGGGATGTTGCGCAGGTCTCATGGGGAAACAATGGGATAGTTTGCGTGGCCGAAGATGACAGCGAGGCAGTAAAAATAAGCGATGAATACGCGCCCGAGCACCTGGAGCTGCATTTAAAGAATGCGGATTTCTATTTTAAGAACCTGAAAAATTACGGCTCGCTCTTCATAGGGGAGGAAACAACGGTTGCATATGGGGATAAATGCATAGGTACCAACCATATTCTTCCAACCGGCCGGGCAGCAAGATACACCGGGGGCGTATGGGTAGGGAAATTTTTAAAGACGGTAACCTATCAGAGGATGGACCGGAAAGCAAGTGTAATGATGGGAGAAGTGTGCGCAAGGCAGTGTGAAGTTGAAAAAATGCTTGCACATGCCCTGACTGCCGAAGCAAGGATAAGGAAATATCAAAACTGATCCTGTCCGGGAATTTTTAGATGCACAGGGTGCGATAATAATATATTCCAAAACATTAAGTAATTTTTACTGGATAATTGATTAATGGCTAAGCTAAAAGACTTCAGTATTGTGATGGATAGGCTTTATTCTATTTATAGAGGATAAGTGATGCTTCCGACTTCAGTCGGGAAAGATTCAATCGAATGATTTAATAGAAATTGAATTATTAAGCAAAAAACCAGTCAAAAATGATGGAATATTTTTTAATATGAGTCAATTATTTTAAATGGAAGGTTATTATGTTTTCTCTTGACAAAAGGGTTGCTCTTGTAACAGGAGCCGCCACAGGGATAGGCCAGATTATAGCTGTCCATCTGTGCATGGCCGGTACGGATATTGCAATTTCCGACAAACCTGGTGTGAGTATGAAATTGACTGAAAGATTATGCAGGCCTTATGGGAGGAAAGTATTTAAGGTTGAAATTGATATCCGCGACATTTCCCAGATAAGAAGCTGCATAAAAAGAATTGAAAAAGAAATGGATCATATAGACATACTTGTAAATAATGCGGGAATAAACAAGTATGCTCCAATCAGGGATGTAACCCTGAAAAACTGGGACAATCATTTCAACACCAATGTAAGGGGAGGGTTTTTTTGTGCCCAGGCAGTTCTGGGGAAAATGATTGAAAGGCAGTATGGCAGGATAATATTCATATCAAGTCAATCGGGACTTATAGGGATACCCGGACAGGCCGTATATTGCGGGACCAAGGGAGCCCTGGTAAACATGGTGCGGTCTATGGGTGTGGAATGCGCAAAGTATAACATAACCGTAAATTCCATCGCTCCCACTTTTATCGAAACCAATTTTACCAGGAAGCGCCTGAAAAATAAGGAGTTTCTCGCTTTTGTGAAAGGGAAAATACCCTGCGGGAAGCTTGCGGAAAGGGAAGATGTGGCAAATGCAGTTGTATACCTGGCAAGTGAAGAAGCAAAAATGGTAAACTGCCATACTCTTGCGGTTGATGGCGGCTGGTCTGCCTGGTAGCTGGGCGTGTAAAATATGATAATCCTTTAACTTTTCAGGGAGGGAAACATGAGCTTTAATGATAACCTTTTTACACTGGATTTTATATCCGGTTTCGATAATAGCACGAGGAAGCTCCTTTTATCGCTTCCTTTAAATCCGGATAGCAAAAAATCCTATCCTCTTATAGTGAGCCCCCACCCTTTCGGCTGGTCGAATTTTGAAAATTTTTTTTCCGGTGCCGCAGACCTTCTATATCCTTTCAAAGGATGGACAGGGATAAGCGAAAAATACGGGGCAGTAGTGGCTTTGCCGCTCGGTCATGGAAGGTTTTATGAAAAGATAAGCCTATCATACGAGGCCCAGATAGAGGATCTTGTAATGATACCTGACGTGCTCATGAAATCACACGTAAGGATAGATACGGACAGGATGTTTTTATGCGGGCTTAGCATGGGAGGAATGGAGACAATGACCGTTCTTGGAGCAAAGCCCGGGATTTTTAAAGCAGGTTTTTCTTTTAATGGGATAGCTGACCTCGCTGCATGGTATGGCGATGTTGGATCAGGCAAAGCTGACAGGAAGTTAACGGATATGGATATATTGAAGCTCGTCGAAGATGAAACCGGAGGGACACCAGGTAATGCTTTAAATATATACCTTAAACGCAGTGCTGTGAACTATATCGGAGCTCTATCCGGGAGCAACCTGATGATATACTGGAGCAGCATGGACAGCATTGTAGTCGGCCAGGAAGAAAAGCAGGGAAAAAAGCTTTATGATATTATAAAGGGAAGAAACCCCGGGGCAGCAATATTTGAGCATGATCACACACATGATCATGGTTTTGAAAAATTTGACCGGGAAGAGCGAATAAAATGCCATGAATTCAGTGATTTCGACCTGGCGGCACACTGGTTTCTCAAGAATTACTAAATTGTAACAGGACTTACCCTTAACGTCGTTTAACTAAAATCATTATTATCACTTTGTATAAAATGCTATTATATTGTTAATATAAAGATAAAATAATGCAAAATAAATAAGCATAATGATTGTATTTAGATTAATAAGGATAAATTGTTGACAATATTTAATTGTTATGTTTTAATAAAACCCTAATTAAAAAAATCTAAAAAATTAATAATTTCTTATTTGTGTTTTCATAATTGTATTTACCGGAAAAAAGTTTATTCAAGTCTTGAGTCCATAACATGAAAGGGGTGATTTATGTAAAGGACAATTTTTAAGATTATAAAATTACCAAAAAAAGTAAATTAAGGAGAAAGGGTGATGATTGTGAAAAAAATCTGGATAATAATGACCATGGTTATGTTGGCGGTTACTATGGTTCTTTATGGAGTGGGTTGCACTGCAGAAGAAGCAGCTGAAGATATAAACGAAGAGGAAGTTGGGGAAACTGTTGCTGAAGAACCGGCAGAAGAACCTGAAGAAGAGGCAGCAGGGGAACCCGCAGAAGAGGTAACCATAAACGTCCTGTTTGGGGAAACAGAAGACTGGCATGTACCTGAAGCACAAATTGATGAATTTTATGCAATGCATCCGAATATCAAAGTAAATTTTACTTTCCTTTCACAGAAGGAAATGACGGAAAAGACAAGGCTGGAACTGGCTTCCGGTTCTTCGACTTATGATATTGTGTATTTTGATGACCAGCTATCGCCGGCATATGTATCAGCTGGATGGCTTGCGCCCCTTGATTCATATATCGAGCGGGATGCTGATGAAGTAGATAAGGATGATTTCTTTCCAACTGCCTACAATTCCGGAATAGAAAACGGCAGTTTATATGGCCTGCCATTTTATCAGGAAGCAATAATACTATACTTCAATTCTGAAATGTTTGAAAAATATGGTGTTGATCCCCCTGCTACGCTTGATGAGTGGATGGAAGCAGCTGCCAAACTTACTGTAAAAGATGATAGCGGAAGACAGCTATATGGAACAACAATGAGGGGATTCAAAGGCCCTGGTTCCGTAACTTATACAGTAACGGCATTCTTGAGGGCTTTCGGTACCGATTGGCTTGATGAGAACTATAAGCCGGTTTTTAACAACGAAGCCGGCAAGGAAGCCATAACATGGTACAGGGATATACTCCTGGACTACGCACCTCCGGGGGTGTCAACATTTAAATGGAATGAATGCCTCGCATCTTTCCAGCAGGGAGAAAGTGCAATGTTTGCAGATTCATCTGTATTTGGTACATGGATGCAGGATGAAGAACAATCTGCAATTGTAGGGAAGGTTGGATACATTGCCCTGCCTGCAGGTCCGGAGGGTTCTATCCCGTCTTCATATGTAGCAATGCACGGGATCAATTCTGTCTCGGAGAATAAAGATGCTGCATGGGAATTCTTAAAGTGGATGAACGGAAAAACTATTGACCCGCTGATCAGCACTCCATCACGTTTATCATCTTATGAGATTGATAGCGTAAAGGAAAAATTTAATATAGGTATTGAAGGTTATAAATATGACGACGCCCTTGCAGCAGGCCTGGAAACAGCTGAAAGGCCCTTCCCTGCCATTGCGGAATGGAACGAGGTCAGTTCAATAGTATCTGAGGCAATTGAAATGATACTTATCGGTGAGGATGTTGATGAAAGTTTTGACAATGCAGCCGAACAGGTTGAAGCTTTGCTTGAAGGTGCCGGATATTATGAGTAATTGTTTTGCAATTGCTGGACAGCTATTGTAATGCTTGAAGACTAAATATTAAAAGGTAATTATTGCCCTGAAAACAAATAAAGGGTAATAATTACCTTATTAAAAAAGATGGAGTGATATGAGAGAATCTAAACTGGCCTGGAATTTTTTAATGCCTGCCCTTTTCTTCCTGTTAATTATATCACTGGTACCGACTTTATATATTGTTGGGTACAGTCTAACGGACTACATTGCATATAAACCTGGTTCCATAGATTTTATTCATATTAAGAACTATTTCGATATCCTTTTCAAGGATGGGAAGTTTTACAATTCCCTGAAAAATACTTTATTTTTTATGGGAGGGTCTTTATTAGTAGAGATACCCCTCGGATTCCTGATAGCTTTATTGCTGGATAATATAAAACGCGGGGCAACTGTATTCAGGGTTGCTTTTCTCCTGCCTATGTTTGTAACACCGATTGTAGTTTCTTTTATATGGAAAATGTTATTAAATCCTTCACTGGGTGCGCTCAATTATTTTTTAGGTCTACTGGGTATAGGTAATATCAACTGGCTGGGTTCTATTCCAGGTGCAATGTTAAGCATGATAATGGTTGATGTATGGCAATGGACTCCGCTGGCTGCGCTGGTTTTTTTAGCAGGACTTCAATCAGTGCCCCAGGAATGCCTGGAAGCAGCCGAGGTGGATGGCGCGAGCTTTATTGGAAAAACAAGACATATAACCATACCGATATTAAAAAATATTACTATCATTTTAATAATCATAAGGATAATATGGCTTCTAAGGACTTTTGATACTATTTATGTAATGACGGATGGTGGGCCTGCATCTTCAACAACGACCCTTGGATATTATATTTACC